>JBQTJL010000276.1:0-10249 GCA_052387135.1 Methanobacteriota archaeon
GTGACCTTCGCCGCGACGTCCGGGAGCCGCGCTGCGACGTCGGCGCGCCGGGCCTCGGGGATGCACGAGACGGCTTCCGTCTGCAGGGTCTTCGCGGTCGCGAGACGGTCGACGAGGAGTGCAAGGGGCCCCGTGAGGTGGCTCGGTACCGCGTCCGCTTGGGCAAGCTCGGCGGCGATCACCTCTCGGGGCTCCTCCCTCCCGGAGACGTCCGCCCATCGGGCGAGCGCCTCGGCGAGGTTCGGGGTTCCGGAGCTTGTGGAGAGCTCCGAATCAGGGACCGATCCGACGCCCGCGAGTTCGGCAAGGAGCCGGGTCGGGTCCGAATATCGGGAATCCGCGCTGCTGGCGGAAAGCAGCGCGACGACGGCCTTCGCGTCGCCGTTTTCGAGCGCCGCGGCGAGGCCGGGACGCGCAAGGAGCGAATCGACGAGGAGGATCGTCGCTTCGTCGCTGGCGGTCTTTGCGGGATCTTCGGCGGCGTTGGAGTCGTCGCCGAAGGAGGGAGCGGACGGGAGACGCGATGGATCCGCGAGGAAAAAAGCGGCGACGCCGGGTAGGACGAGCGCCGCGACAAGCGCGGCTGCGACGACCTTCACGCGTCTCGACGGCTCCGCCATGACTCCACAACCATGGACGAGGAGCAAAGTGAGGCGAAGGGCCCGCTAGCGTTCTCCCTATGGAGATATAAGGGAGGCTAGCGTCCTCTCTCCATCACCAGCCCAAGCGAACGCGCTGTAGTCCGCCTGCTCGATATTAAGCTTTTAGGCATGTTTGTTCATAAGGGGCCTCTGATGCCGCACGGCAACATCGTCCACGTCGTCGGGACGGGCACGATCGGTGAGCCGCTCGTCTCGTTGTTTTCGCATTTCCGGAGGGAGCTCGGGATCGACGAGGTCACCTTCTACAAGCACTCGCCGCGGGTCGAGGACCGCCCGATGGTGCAGGCCCTCGGCAAGGACGGGGCGAAGCTCGCGGTCGCGAAGGCCTCGAAGTCCGAGTTCGAGGCGCTGGGCCTTCCGCCCGCGTACGAGGCCGAGGAGGCGATGCGCCGGGCGACCGTCATCGTCGACGCGACGCCGGAGGATGCCGGCCTTGCGAACAAGGAGAAGTGGTACAACGGGCTCGCGAACGTGAAAGGGTTCCTGGCGCAGGGCTCCGAGGCCGGCTTCGGCAAGCCCTACGCGTGGGGCGTGAACGACCGGGCCGTCCGGAAGGAGGACCGGTTCCTCCACGTGGTCTCCTGCAACACGCACAACATCGCGGTGCTCGTGAAGCTCCTGGGGCTTTCGTCAAACGGCGCCTCCCGGATCGAGAGCGGCCGCTTCGTCTGCATCCGGCGCGCAAGCGACGTGGGCGACGGCAAGCTTTCGGCGTCGCCCGAGGTCTCACGACACAAGGAGAAGGCGGGCACGCACCACGCGACGGACGTGATCGACCTCTACAAGACGCTCGACCTCGACCTCCCGCTCTACTCGAGCGCGATCAAGATCCCGACCCAGTACATGCACGCGGTCTGGTTCGACCTCGTCGTGAAAGACCCGATCACGAGAGACGAAGTCCTGTCGCGGTTCGCGAAGGAGACGCGGGTCGCCGTGACGCAGAAGAACAACACGGGCGCGGTGTTCGCAACGGGGCGCGAACGCGGATTCTATGGACGGATCCTTTCGCAGACGGTGCTCTGCGCGCCGTCCGTCGCGGTGCGGGGCGACCGCGAGGTCGTGGGCTTCTGTTTCACCCCGCAGGACGGGAACGTGCTCTTGACGAACGCCGCCGCCGTGGCGCGCTTCCTACACCCCGAGGACTGGGAGAAGCGGATGACGACGTTCGACCGCTTCCTGCCGAGGGAAGTGTGAGCCTCGGGCTAGTCATTAAGTAGCCGTGGCGGGCATCGCGCCTCGCGCATGACCGGCGTGATCGAGACGCGCGGGCTCACGAAACGGTACGGCGACCTTACCGCCGTCGACGCGCTCGACCTTTCGATCGGGAAGGGCGAGATCTTCGGCCTCCTCGGACCGAACGGCGCCGGGAAGACGACGCTCATCTCGATGCTCGCGACGATCCTCCGCCCGACCTCCGGGAGCGCCGCCGTCGCGGGCCACGACGTCGTCCGCGAGAGCCCGAAGGTCCGGCGCGCGATCGGCATCGTGTTCCAGGAGCCGACGCTCGACGGGATCCTCACGGGCCGCGAGAACCTCGAGCTCCACGCCCGGCTCTACGCGGTGCCCCGAGCGGAGCGGGCCGCGCGGATCCGAGAGCTCCTCCACCTCGTCGATCTCGAACCGCGGGCGGACGATCTTGCGCGCACGTATTCGGGCGGGATGAAGCGCCGCCTCGAGATCGCGCGGGGCCTGTTGCATCGCCCGCAGGTCCTGTTCCTCGACGAGCCCACGCTCGGGCTCGACCCGCAGACGCGGCAGCACATCTGGGCCTACATCGGGCGGATGGCGAAGGAGGCGGGGACCACGATCGTGCTCACGACCCATTACATGGACGAGGCGGACGCGCTCTGCGACCGCGTCGGGATCATCGACCACGGGAAGATCGTGGCCCTCGACGCCCCGCGCCGGCTCAAGGAATCGCTCGGGGGCGACATCGTGCGGCTCTCCGTTCCGGACGCCGCGGCGGCGAAGATCGAGGAGACGCTCGAGGTCCTGCCGTTCGTCCGGAAGGTCGAGATGAAGAAGGACGAGCCGGGCCCGCTCACGACGATCGCGCTCACGGTGGACCAGGCGAGCGACCACCTTTCCGAGATCCTCGCCGCGGCGGCCGGAGCAAAGGGCGTCGAGGTCCGGGTCCCGACGCTCGAAGACGTCTTCATCCACCACACGGGTCGCGAGATGCGGGATTCCGAGGAGACCGGCGACTCCTTCATGGACGCGTTCGTGAAGACCCAGCAGGGAGGGCGCTGATGGAGATCTCCCGGGAGATCGGCGGCCTCACGGCGGTCTGGTGGCGCGAATTCAAGATCTTCCAGCGCGAGAAGTCGCGCGTGATCTCCGCGCTTGCCTCGCCGCTCCTCTGGCTCGCGATCGTAGGGACCGGCGTGGGATCGATCGCCGAAGAAAGCGAGCTCGGCGGCACGGACTACCGGACGTTCATCTTCCCCGGCGTCGTCGCGATGTCGATCCTGTTCGGGACGCTCTTCTACGGCCTCTACATCGTGTGGGACCGCAAGCTCGACGTCCTGAAGGAGATCCTCGTGGCACCCGTCTCGCGGCTCTCGATATTCGCCGGGAAGGTCCTCGGGGGGTGCACGGACGCGCTGATCCAGACCGTGCTCCTCCTCGTGATCGGCTTCTTCTTCCTCCTTCCGGAGCGGGACCCGGTCGGGATCCTTCTTGCGCTGGGGATCGCGGGGATCCTTGCCGCGACGTTCACCGCGCTGGGGCTCGCGATCGGGTCCTTCTTCGAGAGCCTCGAAGGGTTCCAGGTCGTGGTCTCGTTCGTCGCCTTCCCGCTCTTCTTCCTCTCGGGCGCGCTCTTTCCGGTCGACGAGAACCTGCCGCCGGCGCTGCAGTACATCGCCCTCGCGAACCCCGTGACGTACAGCGTGGATGCGATGCGGGGCGTCCTCCTCGGAGTCCACCGCTTCCCGCTGGCGCTCGACCTTACCGTCGCGGTCGCGTTCTGCGCGGCGACGATCGTGTTCGGGAGCTGGGCGTTCTCGAGGATGCGCTAGAGGCGCCGCCCAAGACCCTCGCGCCCGCTTCCGGCTTCCTGCTTCCCGCTCCCTGCTCCCCGCTCGCGGTAGGGGTTCGGCCACCACGCTTGGTCAAGCCGGTAGGCGACGACCTCGGCGGTCGTGCAGACGGCGCCTTCGTGCGACGACAGTTCGATCTCGACGAAGACGCGGCGGCCGTCGGCCCGCGCGACCTCCGAGCGGAGCGTCACGGGCCCGGAGATCGGGACCGGTCTCCGGTATTTGACGTGGATCTCCGCGGTGACGTACGTCGGGACCGGGTCCACGCCTTGCCGCGCGTGCCATTCGGCGGCGGTCCAGATGCCGTGGCAGTCGATCAGCGTCGCCTGGATGCCGCCGCCCAGGATGCCCGGCGGACCCGTGTGGTGGGGGCCCGGCGTCCACGTCGCGACGAGACCGTCGCCCTCCGGCGTCGACTTGATGCGAAGGCCGAGCGGGTTCTCGGGTCCGCAGCCGAAGCACGGGTTCTCGCGGTCCACGTCTTGGAGCCCTTCGTGCACGGCCCCCGAACGCATGCCGTGTTATCTAAGGCTTGCGCGCGCGAAAGCCGCGTCGCGAGCCGGTCGATCGCGGCCGTCCAGAACGCGCGCATCTTCGCGACGGACGCGCGGGCGGGAAGCTTCCGGTGGGTCGCGACGAGCTGGGTCCGGCCGCCGTCTTTCGGATACCGCGCGATGTCGACGCGGCTCCCGTCCTTCCAGCGGATCCGGATCGAGCGCGGTGCGCGCGCCGACGTCACTTCGACCGGGCGCGGGAGCCACGCACGGCGGCGGGCGGGCGTCGCGCATTCCGCGTACACCGCGCGCGCGGGATACGGAAGCGTGCGCGACGTGCCCACCTGCCATCCTTGGGACGTCTCGTGCCGTTCGCGTAGGCCCCGGGCGCGTTCGTACTCGACGGTGACCATCTGGCTCCACCCGTCGGGGCATCCGTACCGGTCGTGGACGATCGTCGCGATCTCCGGGTGCCGCATCGTCTTCGCGCCGGCGCGGTCGAGGAGCCGGAACCATTCGGCCCATCGTCGCCCCGTCTTCGCCTTCACGGCCTCGTCCGAGATCGAAGGCGTCACACCAGGTAGTCGACGAGGAGGTAGATAGGATATACGGAGAACAGGAGCCACCCTTCGCGCCGCGTGACCTTCGAATCGGTCAGCATGAAGGCCATGAACATGAAGGCCTGGATCGACATGATGATGAGCGTCGGCCGCACCACGCTTTCGCCGTACACGCTCGGGTAGACGAGCCCCATGATCCCGAGCGTGATGAGGATCGAGAAGAGGTTCGCGCCGATCCCCAAGGCGAACGCGACGTCCTCGTGTCCCTTGTGCGCGGCGCGGTAGGCCGCCGCCATGTCCGGAAGCGACGTGCCGACGGCGACGATCGTCACGCCGATCACCCATTCGGAGGCGCCGACGACGCGCGCGATCTCGATCGCCCCACGCGTGACGAGCTCGGCGCCGACGATGGCGAGGACGATCCCGCCGAGGAGCCACACGAGGCTCGTCCGCATCCGCATCGACTGGGTCTTCACGCGCCCGAGGAAGAACAGCGTCGTGCGGGCCTCCTGGATGCTCCGCACGAGGTCGACCGAGGTGAGGCCCTTCCGCTCGGCGAGCAGGTTCGCCGCGTACGGGAAGAAGAGGAGGAGGAGCGCCGTCCCGTCGCGGCGGTCGAGCTCGCCGTCGAAGACGAGCGCGGCCGCGACGAGCGTGATCGTGAGGAGGAAGACGCCGTCGCGGAGGAACTGAAGGCGGTCGATCCGGACCGGCCGGATCACGGCGGCGAGGCCGATGATGAACGAGAGGTTCACGATGTTGCTTCCGAGGGCGTTCCCTACGGCCAGTTCTGGAGACCCGCGCTCGAGCGCCGCAAGCGACACGAGGAGCTCGGGGAGCGCCGCGAGCGTCGATACAAGGAGCGCCGAGACGACGAACCGGGAGAGGCGGACCTCGCGCGCGACGACGCTCGCCGTGTCCGTGATGAGCTTCGCTCCTTCCGAAAGGAAGAACAGGCCGACGCCAAGCGAGAGCGCGGCTACGAGCGTTCCCATCCGACGCCGCTAGCGTGCAGCGTCCTATTTAATGAATCCACTTTTCTTCGAGCGTCGCCTCGACCTTGGTGAGCGAGAACTCGAGGTCGGCGTCGAAGAACCCGAGCCCGCCCATGTAGGGCCTCGTCGCCGTCATTCCGCCGCCCGGCGGGTGCTTCCCGGTGTTCGTGTGGCTGAACGGACCCTTCCCGTAATACGTTCCGCCTTCGACGACTCCCATGTCGAGGGCGGCGGGGTGGAGGGAGCCGTCGGCGTCCTCGACGATGAGCCAGAACCGCACGCGCTCAAAGTCGGTCGGGGCGCGTTCCATCAACATGTCGCTCTCGTAGAGCCCGTCGCCTGCGGTCTCGACGATCGCGATCACGGCGAAGGGCTCGCCGTCCTCGGCCCCGTACATCCGGCCCGCGCCCTGGTAGACGAAGAAGCCCGCCTCGGTGACGGCCCGCGTAAGGTCGGCGTCCTGCGTCGCGACGGTCGAGACGAGGAAGTGCCGGTCGGCCGAGGGGAGGCCCACGTCGAACGGCGGCGGCTTCACGGCGAGTCCGACCACGCCGAAGTTCGGCATGTGCTCGTGGCGGGGCCCGAGGACCCATTCGTCGCAGACGACCGCGGCGTGCCAGTTCCCCGGACTCTGGACCGGGCCCTCCGGAACGCCCGCGTACTCCCAGGTCTCGGCCCATTCGAAGGGCGCGGGAATCCCGACGTCCTCGTTCGTGACGCCTGGCGGCAGCGGGTTGATCCCGATCGACCCTGCGACGTCGCAGCCGGAGGCGTCGAGCGCGAGCGCCTTCGCGAGCTCTTCCGGGAGTGTCGAAAGGGGCTCCGCGGACTCGGTCGAGGCGCCGAGGCAGCCGGAAACCAAGATCGCCGCAAGGAGGACGGACCACGGCCTCATGCCTTCACCGCGAGCCCACCGGCGCGGCGCGTTATAACCCTTCGTGTACAGGTCCTTGAAAGGATAAAGACGGAGAACAGGGTTCCGGACCCGATGGCGATGAAAGACGTCCGCCGCGTCGCCGTGATCGGGGCCGGGACGATGGGGCATGGGATCGCGGAACTCTGCGCGCTCCGCGGGTTCGACGTCGCGGTCCACGACTTGAAACAGGAGTTCGTCGACCGCGGACTCCGAGAGATCGCGTGGAGCCTCGAGAAGCTCGCAAAGAAGCAGGAGATCACGGGCGAAGAGCGCGCCGGCGCGATGGGCCGCGTCACGGGCACCACGGACCTCGCGCAGGCCGCGAAGGGCGCAGACCTCGTGATCGAGGCGGCGCCCGAGTCGCTGGACCTCAAGAAGAAGATCTTCGCCGACCTCGACCGGCACGCGCCGCCCCACGCGATCCTCGCGACGAACACGTCCGGCCTATCGGTCAGCGCGATGGCGGGCGCGACGAAGCGGCCGGGAAAGGTCGTGGGGCTCCACTTCTTCAACCCCGTGATGCTGATGCCGCTCCTGGAGATCGTGAAGGGCGACACGACGGACGAGGCGACGCTCGCGTTCTCGTTCGAGTTCGCAAAGAAGATCGGGAAGACGCCGGTGCTCTGTGCCAAGGACGTTCCCGGCTTCATCACGAGCCGCACGATCGGCGTCTACATGCTGGAGGCCGCCTGCCTCCTCGAAGAGGGGCGCGGCACGAAGGAGCAGATCGACGCCGCGATGCAGTTTGCGGCCGGTTTCCCGATGGGGCCGTTCGTGCTCCTCGACCAGGTGGGAAACGACATCGCGATCCACGCCGGGAAAGACTGGGGCGTGTCGCTCGGGATCCCCGCGAACCTCAAGCGGTTGGTCGAGGAGAAGAGGCTCGGGAAGAAGACGGGCGGCGGGTGGTACGACTGGGCCGCCGGGCCGCCGAAGCTCACGCCCGAGATGGGAAAAGGGTTCGATCCGCTGCTGATCCTTGCGCCGACGATCAACGTCGCGGCCGGGCTCGTCGAAGAAGGCGCGGGCACCGCGGCCGACATCGACCTCGCGATGCGGCTCGGGACCGCGTTCCCGAAGGGCCCGCTCGCGCTCGCAGACGACGTCGGGCTCGACCGCGTCGTCGAGGTCCTCCGGGCCGGGAAGCGCCACAAGCCGGTGCCGATCCTCGAGCGGATGGTCCGCGAGGGGAAGCTCGGAAAGAAGAGCGGAGAAGGCTTCTACCCGCACGGCGCGGCCGAAGGCCGGGCGTACGAATCGATCACGGTGGAGCGGTCCCCGTCCGGAGTCGCCACCCTCACGTTGAACCGCCCGGACCGCCTGAACACGCTCACGAAGGAGCTCCTCTCGGAGATGTCGCGCGCGCTCGCCGCGCTTGCGACCGACCCCGACGTGCGCGTCCTCGTCGTGCGGGGGGCCGGCGACAAAGCCTTCTGCGCGGGCGCCGACCTCACGCAGTTCGTGGGCTTCGGCCCGAACGACGTCTTGGGCGGCGTGGGCCTCGACACGTTCACCGAGCTCGAGAACTTCGCAAAGCCCACGATCGGCGCGATCGACGGGTTTGCACTGGGGGGCGGGTGCGAGCTCGCGCTGGCGCTCGACTTCCGGCTCGCGACCGCAAAGAGCCAGCTCGGCCAGCCCGAGATCAAGCTCGGCCTCATCCCGGGAGCGGGCGGCACGCAGCGGCTTCCCGCGCTCGTCGGCGTCGCGAAGGCGAAGGAGCTGATCCTCCTCGGAGACCGCATCTTGGCCGAGGAGGCCCACCGGATCGGCCTCGTCCACCGGGTCTTCCCGACGCGCGCCGACCTCGACAAGGCCGTCGCGGAGCTTGCCGAACGGCTCGCGAAGGGACCGCCGCAGGCGCTGAAGGCGGCGAAGCTCGCCGTGAACAAGAGCGTGACCGGGGACCGAGACTCGGGGCTCGCCGTCGAAAAGGCCGCCTTCGCGAGCCTCTTTGGCACCGAGGACCTCGCTGAGGGAGTCGGTGCGTTCATGGCGAAGCGCGAGGCACAGTTCAAGGGCAAGTAGCGTGCCCAAAGGATTATAAGGCGCGAGATTCTCGGCAGCGTAGGGAGGATTGGAAATCCAGCTCCTGGGGCTCGATCTTAGCGTCGTTTCCGCCCTGTGGGTCCTCTATGCCCTCGGGAGCTTCGCCCTAGGGATCGTGGTCCTTCGGGCGCGGCCGGCGGCCGCCGGGAACTACGCCCTTGCCGCGATCCTCTTCCAACAGACATGGGGCACGTTCGCCTCGATCGCGGTGTTCACCGGGATCTCGGTCGGGCTCGTCCTCAAAGGGTTCCAGGCGGGCCTCGTCGCATGGCTCCTATGGGCCCCGGTCGTCTTCCTTGCGGGGCCCCTCACGATCGGCCGCTCGCAGGGGATGCGCTGGGCGCTTCCGCTCGCGGTCGCGGGGTCGCTTCCTTCGACGATGCTGCTCCTTGCGTGGCCGGTGAAGCCGTCCGCCGTCGTGCTGCTCGACCAGGGGACGGTGACGGCCCCGACGACGTACGCGATCTTCCTCGTGTTCATCGCGTTCGCGACCACCGTCGCGGTCTTCACGCGGGAAGCGATGACGACGCCGCTTCCGGTGCGGCTCGGACAGTTCGCGCTGCTTGCCGCGGCCTTCAGCGTCGAGGGCGCGTTCCACGCGGGCCAGGACGCGACCCAGCTCCTCCTCGGCTACCCGCTCCACGGGGTCGCGGATCCAGACACCGCGCTCGTCGTCTTGGGCGCGCTCCCGATCCTTCTCTTCGCCCTCGTCGCGGCGTACGCGGCCCGCGTCGCGCTCACGACGAGCGAGCCGGGCCGCAAGAAATGGGCCACGCGCCTCGTCGCGTTCATCCTCGCGGCGGCGGTCTCGGGCGCGATCGCGGCGCCGCTTTCGCCGGACAACGCGTTCAAGGACGCGCGGGGGGTGTTCCACGCGGTCTGGGACATGGCCGCGCTCTGCCTCATCTTCTTTGCGGGGATGCGGTACCAGCTCTTCTCGCTCGAGATGCGCGCGAAGCAGGGCGTCGCGGTCTCGGTCGCCCTCGTCACCGCGTTCCTCACGTTCAACGTGATCCAGGAGCTCGTCGAAGGTTTTCTCGCGACGACCCCCGTCTTTGCGGGGATCCCCGCGGGCGGCGTCGCGGCGGCCCTCGTCGTCGCGACCGTCTCGATCCCGATCGCGAAGGTCGGCGAAGGCGCCGCCTCGAAGCTCTTCCCCCACGTCCGGCGCGACCCGGTCTACGAGAAGAAGCGCAAGATCGAGATCTACCAGGCAGCCCTCGAAGGCGCGCTCGCGGACGGCCATATCAATTTGAAGGAGGTTGCATCGCTCCGGCGCCTGCGGGAGGCCCTGCAGGTCGAGGACGCGGACCACGAGCACCTGGAGCACGACGCGCGAGCGAGGCTTGTGGCGGCGGGGGCGCAGGGGCCGGCGGCGGCGTAACCGCAGTTTCCCATCCTAGCGCAGCCTGCCCGGGTAATCCCGCAGGCAGCCCGGGGACTCGTTGCCCGGTGCAAACCGGTGTTCCTTTTTCCGGGGGGGTCGGTTCTGTCATGGAGGAGATGGGATGGGCAAGACCTTCCGGCGCTAC
>JBQTJL010000277.1:0-7148 GCA_052387135.1 Methanobacteriota archaeon
AAGCCTCCCAGTGCCATGCCTCTGCCTACGCCTTGCATCCGAAGACCGCGCGCTGATTCCGCTGCGGCGCTATGAACCTTGTGTCGTCCTACTTGGGGAGTGACACGCCCGCGCGCGAAAGTGGGCCCCTCATGACGTTTTGTCCGGAATCGTTCGGGTGCATGACGCCGCGCGAACGAAGGCGGACCCGTCGGCGTCCATCGAGGGCCTTATTTGAACATTCGCGGGGCGAGGTTCGGCGGAGGCCTCGGTTGAAACCAACGCCCGCGCGGCGATCCCGAATGCCAGGATGCGCCACATCCCGAGCGTCTCCAGCGGCGGGAGCCCCGGCGTTGCGCCGGCGATCCCCGCGACGGCCCCGCAGAACAACGCGAGCGACACCCACCGAGAAGGGGATCTCGTAAGACGGTGGAAGACCAACGCGAGGCCCGCGGCCGAAAGGAGGAAGTAGGTCGCATCCGCGATGGGGCCAAAGGACGGCGCCGCTTGGAAGCGGGCGGCGACGAGGAAAAAGAACGTCTCCCCGGACCAGTACGCGACGAACGTCGAGATTCCGGCGGCGACGCTCGACCCGGGGCCCGGCGATCGCGAAGAGCGCACGACCGCTGCGAACAGCCCGACCGTAAACAGTCCCGAAAAGACGAGCGAGAGGGGTCCCCACCGGGACTCGATCCGCGGATAGGTGCCCGAGAAGCCACCGTGGAACAACGAGGGTTCGGCAACGAACGCGAGCGCGCCTAGGACGCCGGGAAGGAGCAGAGCGATCGCCGGGAACGTGCCGGACGCGGCGGGCCCCCGGCGGGCCGGGAATGTGGCGACGAAATAGGCGAGGGGCACGTAGAGGGAAAGGAGGAGGGCCTGCTGGACGAGCAGCCACCGACGCCCCCCTTCGAGGTCCCCGTGGAGCACCGCGAGCCGGCCGAGGTTCCCGGCAAGGACCATTCCGCCCCACAGGGCGAGAAATGAGCCGAAGGCGGTCCGCGGGACGGATCCAGCACGGCCCGCAAGAAGCCGGAGGCCGGTCGCGACGAGGAATAGGCCCGAGGCCAGCGCCCAGATCGCCGGAAGGTCCCAAAGGGAGATTCCCACGTGCCACAGGACGGCCCGCTTCCGTATAAAGAAGGACGCAACGAGTGTCTTGCGCGGCGAACTTGTCTCTTCACCTCCTTGATGCCCCCGAGGACCCTCGGTGATGTCATGCAAGCCGCGCCTTCCCCTCCGGCTGATACGGGCGTCGGACGCATCCCGTCGGCGATCGTCACCCCCGCCGGGACGTCCGCCGCCCGCTCCCCGTTCCTCTATGCCCCCGACGAGCCGCTCGCGGGCGTGCTCGCGGACGTCCTGAAGACGTTCCGGGCCCTCGAATGGCGCCGTCACGAAATCGTCGTCGAGGTCGAGGACACGCCGGCGGTCCGGGTCCCGGCGCTCGCGTTCCGCCTCTGCCTCGTCCGACTCCTCGAACGGGCCGCCCGGCGCACGCCGCCCGGCGGCAGGATCCGGGTGAGCTGCGCGCCTTGCCGGGACGGCGCCGCGGTGTCGCGATCCGGGCCGGGCTCGCCGCCAGCCTCGACGGTCCGGGGACAAAAGACGCGCGGCCGCTCCTTGACTCCGGGGCCCGTTTCGTCTCCTGGGTCGCGGACGGGTATCCCGGCGCGGCGTGGACGGAAAGCGAGCTTGCGACCGAGGTCGTCCTGGAGATGAAGATTCCCGGCGGAACGGGGGGGCCTAGCGCATGACTTCGCGAAATGGCGCGCCGGCTGCCGAAAACCGCACCTGGTCCCTCGTCGGGCTCATGTCGCACGAACTGAACACGCCGCTCACCGTGATCTCGCTGAACCTCCACCTGCTGCGCGGCGGGCTCGAAGGCCGCCTCACGGCGTGCGAGCGCGACATGCTCGCCGCGGTCGAGGACGCCGTAAACGGCCTCGCCTTCACGATCCGTCGCCTGGTCCACGTCGGCCAGGTCGAGAACGGACAGTCCCCGCCGAGCGCGCGGCGCGTCCCCGTCCGCGACATCCTCGAGGAGGCGGCCGCGCTCGTCCGCCCGATCGCGGAGGCCCAAGGCGTCACAATCGAGATCGACCTCGCGCACGACATGGACGTCGAGGCGGACGCCACCTCGCTTTCCGCGACCGTCGCGAGCCTCGTGCGGTTTGCGGCCTGCGCCTCGCGCCCGCCCCCGACGCGGATCCTTCTCGGCGCCACGCGGGACGGGGGGGCCGTCGCGATCGAGGTCGCCGGCCTTCCGGAGGCGCCCGACCCGGCGCTCGATCTTCGCTTCGCGGAAGCGCTCTGCGCCCGGACGGGCGTCCGGATCCGGACCGGAGAGTGCGGCCGGCGGGGACGGTTCCTTCGGCTGGAGCTCGCGGAAGGGATAGGGGCCGGGGGTCGCTCGGGCCACGCCGGCCACGGACCTTTATGATGCCCGCCGCCGCTTCCGTTCCCCGTATGGACCCGGAAAAAGCCGACCGGAGCGACTTCGACCGGCTCGAACGGTATCTCAAGGCCTTGGCGTACGCGAACCGGCTCGAGCTCCTTTCGCTCCTCCGACGCCCGCGGACCCTCGACGAGATCCACCTCACGCCGGGCCCGTCCAAGGCCGGCGGATCGCCCGACCGCCCCATCTCGAGGCAGGCCGTGCGCGCGCACCTCGAGCAGCTCGAGGAGGCCGGGCTCGTGCGGATCCGGCTCGGGGGACGGGACGGGAAGCGCGCGCAGCAAGAATACGTCGTGGACCACGCGCGGCTCTACGCCGTCACGGACGAGCTCCGGAAGCTCTCCACGTTCGAACCCGAGATCGAGCTCGACCTCCTCGCGACGGAGGAGCTCCGGGCTCCCCGCGAGCGCACGTGGGCGGAAGGGCCGAAGCTCGTGCTCGTCCGAGGGGTCGAGGAAGGCCGCGCGTTCCCACTGAAGCACGGCGACCTCAAGGCGCCCCGCGGATGGGTCGTGGGCCGCGCGCCCGAGGCCGCGGTCCGTCTCGAATACGACCCGTACGTCTCGGGCGAGAACGCGGAGGTCCTCAAGATCGGGAACGAGTACCGGCTCCTCGACCTTCGGAACTCGCGGAACGGCACGTTCCTCAACTGGCACCGTCTCGGGGTCGGCGCCGAGGTCCCCCTCACCGGAGGCGACGTGATCGGCGTGGGACGATCCGTCCTCCTCTTCCGGGACCGCTGAGGTAGTTCGACGGGGCGCCGCAAGGATCTGGTTGCAGAGGGAGGTTGCTCGCTCGCCTTCTTCATGTCGGGCGACGAGAATCCATGGTCGGCGCGGGCGGGGCCTCGTGATCACCCCTTAGCCTCCACAGCCTCCGTTCCGGCCTCGCCGCGCCCTGTTTCTCCATTCAATACTTACTAAATAAGTAGTAAATACTTACTCGCCCTGGCGCATTCGGCTCGCTCGCGCTCGCCGAACGCACCAGCCGAGGCCGTTGGCTCAGAACGTCCGGGCGACGTAGAGGCAGCGGGTCGTCGCCTTTCCGCAATGGCCGCAGCCGCCCTTGTAGTCGTGCGCACCGACCCACGACGGCGTGAGTTCCTTGTAGACCGCGCCGGCCTGGGGCTCGAACGTGTGCCCGCGGATGGGAAGGACCTGCGGCTCGCCGAGCACCGTCTTGTCGGCCGCCTTCTCGATCTCGAGCCCGCAGTCGTCGGAACCGCACCACCCTACGACCGAGACGCCCTCGTGCGTCTTCGCTTCGGCGGCCGTCTTCACGACCTTGCATTGGTGCTTCAGTTTTTCGACGGCGCGGCGCCAGAGCTCGGCCTGGATGTCGGACAGCAGGGCCTTCGTCCGGGCGACGAGCTCGCCGCGCGGCACGAAGGCCTTCTCGCGGGCGCCCTTCGCGTTCAAGCGGTCGCGGCGGGCAAGGACGACGGATCCCTTCTCGAGGTCTTTCGGACCGATCTCGATCCGGACCGGGACGCCCTTCGTGTCCCAGCCGTAGAACTTCTCGCCCGCGGTCTTTTCCTCTTCGTCGAGGTGCGTGCGGACACCTGCGGCCGAGAGCTCCTCGGTCGCCTTCACGGCTGCGTCGCGGACGGCGGCCTCGGAGTCCTTGAAGAGGATCGGGATCACGACCGCCTGGATCGGGGCGACCTCGGGCGGCATCATAAGCCCCAGGTCGTCGCCGTGCTGCAGGACCATCGCGCCAAAGAGCCGCTCGCTCATCCCGTACGTCGTCTGGTGCGCGTGGGAGCGCCCGCCTTCGGCGGTCTCGAACGTGATCCCGTACGGCTTCGCGAAGTTGTCCCGGTACTGGTGGATCGAGGCGACCTGGAGCGCGCGGCCGGCCTCGGGAAGGAACACGTCGCAGCCGAGCGAATAGTAGGCGCCCGCGAACTTGTCCCACTCGGGGCGCTTGCAGACCGTGTACGGGAGACACAGGCGCTTCGCGAAGCGCCCCATCACTTCGAGGTCCTGGTGGATCTGCCGCTCGGCGTCGTCGTAGTCGACGTGGCACGTGTGCGCCTCGAAGAAGTGGATCTCGCGGACGCGGATGAAGGAGCGCGTCTGCTTCGTCTCGTAGCGGAACACGTTCACGATCTGGTAGATCTTCAAGGGAAGGTCCGCGTGGGTCCGCACCCAGAGCGAAAACATCGGATACATCGCGGTCTCGGACGTGGGCCGCAAGAGGAGCGGGACGTCGAGGTCGGACTCGCCGCCCTTCGTGACCCAGTAGACGTTCGCGCCGAAGCCCTTGATGTGGTCGGCCTCCTTCTGGAACTCCGTCTGGGGGATCAAGAGCGGGAACTGGACCTCCTCGTGCTGCGTCGCGCCCATCTCGTGGTGGATCAGGGAATCGATCCGGCGCATCGCCTTCAGGCCATAGGGGCGCCACACGTCGCAGCCTTTGATCGGGTACCGCTTGTCGATCAAGTCGGCCCGCTCGACGAGGTCGTTGTACCACTCGGAGAAGTTCTCCGTTTTTCTAGGGCGGGCGACCTCGTCCGGCATCGACGCGGCATGACCCGACGCCTATAAAAGTCATCCGAGGACGGAGACCGGCGTCGGCGGGAAGATCCGGGGCGCCTCGGGTCGCTGGATCGCGAACGGCGCTTCGTCGGCGGGAGGCTCGGGGAGCGGGAGCCGCTCCGTGGGATCGTAGCGCACATGGCGCCAGTGCCGCTCCTTCCGGAGGAGCGAGGCGCGGACCAAGCGCTCGAGGTACTTGTGGGCGACCGGTGGCGAAAGCCCCAGCGCGTCGCAGACGCCGGTCTGGGTCACGCCGGGACTCCCTCGCACGAACTCGGCGACGGTTCGCGGGAGCTCCTGGCGAAGGACCCCGATCGCGTGCTGCTCTTCTTCGGTCGCTCCGACGACGAAGTGGCGGCGGGCCCTTCCGTCGCGGCGCCGCAGCACGAGCCGGCCCCGTTCGAGGTGCTCGACGTGGTATTTCACCGTGCCCGTGCAGAAGTGCGTCTCGGCGACGAGCTCTTTCAGCGCGATGCCGGGACTGTCCCGGATCGCCTCGAACACGCGCCGGCGTCCGAGGCATTCGAGGACCTCGGAGCCGCGGATCCGATGGTAGAGGGCGAGCCCCGAGCCCGCGAGCGCGGATTCGAGGAACGCACGAAGACCTACGAGGAGGCCCGCGGCGCCGACGACGGATATGCCGGCGGCCTCGCCGGGAGAGATCGGGACCGCCGTCCGGGGATCGCCTGCGTCCGGCCCATCGGCCGCGGCGTCCGAGCCGATGCCGACCGAGACCGGCGACCCGTCGGATTCTCCGGGAGCGACTTCGGCTTCGACGAAGTATCGAGGCATCCCCCGCGGGACCCAATCGGGAAGATACGGGGAGCGGACGTCGATCGTCGGTAGCCTCTTCGCCGCATCGGCAGGCGCCGGGGCGGAAGGCACCGGGGGCCCCGTCGACCCGGCGTCCGGGAACGCCGCGGCGGCGGGAAGGACGAGGAGCGCGAGCGCGACCGTGGTCGCGACGGCGGCCCGGTGGATCCGAACGTGGCTCATCCGCATGTCGTCGACCTGCCTCGTCGGGCAGGCACGATAATGGTTTTCGGACGTATCCAGAAAACGAGACCGCCGACCCGCACATCTTCGGTGACCGTCCGTGCTCGGGTAGCGCGCGGTTGCCGGGTGCACGACCGACATCGCGACCGCTAGCGAAACAACTTTGTCGGGAGGCATCCGGAAGGCGGTGTGCCGTAAGCCCGTTGGTTTCGGCATAGGGACCACGCATGTCACGACCCCGCACGTCACGCCAGCGTAAGCCCCGTCTCTTGACGCGCCGCGCATCCGCGCTCGGCCTCCTTGCGGCCTTGCTTCTTGCGGGCCTTCCGTCGCCGGTCCCCGGTGCGGCCGCCGCCCCGGCCGCCTCCCCGCTGAAGTTCGGGATGGACGTGGCCTCGGTCGCCGACCAGACGAACGCCGGCGTCGCGCCGGACTACGGCTCCTTCTGGGTCGGCGTCTGGAACGAGAAGTCCGGCTGGGGCTGGGTCGACACGAACCTCGACCGCCTCCGCGCGGCCGGCGTCACGCCGATGGTGCAGTTCTACTACTGGGGCGACGACATCTCGTCGTCTTGCGTCGAGAACGGGTGCTGGTCGAGCCTCCACGGGGCCCAGAAGACCCGCGCTGGTTGGGACAAGCTCGCCGACGGCTTCACGGCCCGGCTCACGGCCCGCATGAATGGCGCACCCGTCGTGATCATCCTCGAGAGCGAGTTCAACAAGGGGACCGCGCAGGGGTACGAACCGATGGACGGCTACCTTGCCGCGATGGCCGAGCGCCTCCGCGCGGGCTATCCACAGGCGACCGTGGTCCTCGGGTTCGGCAATTGGAACTACCCCGGGTGGGCGATGTGGGACCGCGCCGCCGCTGCCTCGGACGCGATCGGCGTCCAAGGGATGCGGGGCTCGACGCGCGACTCGCTCTCGGCGTACCTTGCGCTCTCCGACGCGCTCGTCGCGGGCGCCCAGGCGGCACAGCGGACCTTCGGGAAACCGGTGTTCATCGACGACGTCGCGCTCTCGTCCTACCCCGAGCCCACGTGGGCCGACCATCAGGCGACCGCGATGTCCGAGATCGCGGGTCGGATCCCGGACCTTGCGGCGGCCGGCGTCTTCGGGATGGTCTACCGGTCGTTCCGCGACAGCCCCAACATGGATCCGGCGAACTACTACGGC
>JBQTJL010000278.1:0-2485 GCA_052387135.1 Methanobacteriota archaeon
CGCGGCCGCCGATAAGATCGCGGCGGCCGAGGCGTTCGTGGCCGAAGTGGAGCGGATCCTCGCCGCCGTTTGAGCGGACGAAAAGTCCGGCAAACTCGCCGCTGGCGGCACCATCGACGCGAACCTCGGCGCGTAGCGGCGCGCTGCTCAGTTCGCGGTAAGCCGTGGGCCGGCGCGCCCCGTACGCGAAACGCCGGCTCGCCACCCGGCCACAAGCGACGCGCCGACGCTCGGTCGCACGCGGCCGGGCGCGCGATTCTTTTTCCGCATTTCTCGCACGTTCCATCGTATCCAACGAGCCCGCGTGATCACGATGGCGGCGGTCGCGCGGGCCGAACAGGATCGGGCGGACCCGAGGCGGTCGGACATCCTTATAACCCCTCATCGTCTTCATCGTCTCCGTGGACCCAGAACGCAACGTGCGATACCGGGACAAGATCGCGCATGCGCGCCACCGTCTCGACGTCTTCCTCGAATGGTCGCCCGGCGCGGCCGGAAGTCTCCAAGTCCGCTTGGCCTGCTACAAGGCGTTCCAAGAGGCCGCCGAGGCGACGCTGGACGTCGTGTCCATGATGGTCAAGGATTCTTCGCGGGATTCGAAGGATGACTACACGAACATCGCGATCCTCCAAGAGGCTGGGATCGTCTCCGTCGAAATGGCGAAATCCTTGAACGAGCTGAACGGCCTCCGGAACCGCCTGGTCCACGAGTACAACGGCATCCGCGACGAGCTTGCGATCGAGTCCGGACGCCGCCTCGTCCCTCGCATCGCGTCATTCTTTGAGGAGGTCGGGCGATGGACGTCGAAGAGGACCTGAAGGCGGCGTTCGCTCCCCTGCGCGGCCGCGTCCTCGGCGTGCTGCTATGGGGCTCGGTCGCGAAGGGAGAAGCCACGCCCCGTTCCGACGTTGACGTGTGCATCGTCGCCGGACCCGGGCGCGATCTCCTGGAGACGCTCCGATCGGCCTGGCGCGACGTGGACCCCTCTGGCCTCGACCTCGACATCCGCATCTTCGAGGAATTGCCGCGTTTCCTGCAGGCGCAGGTCCTCGAGCATCACGTGGTGCTTCTCTGCGACGACGCGCCGGCGATGTTCGAATATCTGTACTTCTACCGAAAACTGTGGGAATCCGAAAAACACCGGCATCGGCTCGCGGCGTAACGCGGCTGGACTCCTGCGGCCCGGTCCATGGGACAGCGCCACGACCCCGCGTGGCGCGTAGCAGACAGCGAGCCGGCGCGTGCCGTACGGCGAACCCCGGCCCACCGCGGACTTCGAGCGACAAGGCGACACGCGGTCGCGCGTGGTCGGGCGGGCGGACCTTTTTCCATTTTCGGCGACCCGCATGCGCAAGTCTTATTACGGCGACGGTCGACTCGGGGAGCATGAAACGCACCGTGACCGTCATCATCGAAAGGGACGTGGATGGCGGCTACATCGCCTCGGTCGCCGAGCTTCCCGGTTGCCACACGCAAGGCGACACCATGGAAGAGCTTCGGGCGAACATCGCGGAGGCGATCGAGCTCTATCTCGAAGACGAAGACCTCGGCGGGAAGCTTCCGGAATTCGTCGGCATCGAACGCGTCGAGGTCTCGGTTTGACGGGACTCCGTCCACTCCCCGCGAGAAAGGTCCTCCGCGTGTTGCAAGAAGTCGGGTTCGTGATCGCCCGCCAGCGGGGAAGCCACGTCAAACTGCGCGCGCCGGATGGGCACATCGTGGTCGTCCCGCTCCACGCGAGCAAGGACAGCAAGGTCGGCCTCCTGCGGAAAATCCTGCGCGAAGCCGGAATCACGCCCGAAGAATTCCTGAAGCGTGTTTGAGTGGCCGATCGACGCCGACCTCGGCGCGTAGCGGCGCCGCCCAAGCAAGTCGCAAGTAGGGCAAGTCGCAAGCGGACGCGCGTTCCCCGCGCACGAGCGAACGTGGGACGTGATTAAGGTAATTTACTTATACCTGTAGAGACACTTATCCACGTCCATGCCCAACATGACCTTCTCGCTCCCGGACAAGCTCCACCAAGAGATGCGCGCACATCCCGACATCAAGTGGTCCGAGGTCGCCCGCCGCGCGATCCAAGAGGAGGTCGAGCGCATCCATGTCTACGACCGCCTGCTCGCCGGCTCGAACATCACGGAACGGGACGCGGTCGAGATCGGGCGCGAGATCCGGCGCGGGCGTCCGAAGAGGCGGCCGCGCCGTTTGCCCCGCCGTTTGCCCCGCCGCGGCCGGTCATGAGGGCCGTGGTCGTCGATGCGAGCGTGCTCGTCGCAGCGCTGATGGCAGACGGGCGCGCAAGGCACGTCCTGCTCCACGCCTCGGACGTCGCCTTTTACGGCCCGGCGGCCCTCTTCGAAGAGACGCTCCGGCACGTGCCGCGGATCTCGAAACGCGCGGGCCTGCCGGAAACGGTCGTCCGCGCGCTGATCGCGGATGTCCAGAAGCGAATCCGGCTCGTGCCGGAGGCGGCGGTCGGTCGCGCCCT
>JBQTJL010000279.1:0-3484 GCA_052387135.1 Methanobacteriota archaeon
GCGCATGGCGCAGGCGTGACCGGGGCCAGACCGCCTCGTTCGAGACCGCGAGCGCTTCAGGACTTGAAGGCCGTGGCGGTCACGACGCCGTGAAAGCCGTTACGCGGACGGGCTCATTTATGTACTCTGGGGTTATCCCGCGTGCGCAGCTGCAATTTTTGGTTTGGCCTCGCGGAGTCGCTGGGAAGCCGCGCTATGGCCGCCGCTTTCCGTCATTGCCGGGCTCGCAATCTACCTCGACCAAGCCTACGAGACATGTTACGATTGCCTTGAGGCCGGCCTGACCCTGGGGTTGATGCTGCCGGCGTTCTCCGTGCTCTCGTCACTCGTCTCGCTCGCCGCGTTGGAACTCGTCCGCTGGCGAAAACGTGCACGCGCGACTCCCATGAGAGGATGACGGACCATGACTTTCACCCGCGGCGACATCACGCTCCGCGTCGAGCTCGTCTCGGCCACGTTCGGCGGGTCGTGGGATGCGTGCGTGTACTGTTGCCAACGGCCCGAGCCGAGGATCGAGGTTACCGCACGACGATCGTGACGGACGCGGCCACCTCGTACGGCGCCTCGGCCGCGCTGAGCCGCGCCACGACCTCGTACGTCCCGGGCGCGACGCGCTCCCCGTCGAAGCGGCCGTCCCAGTCCGCGGTCGTCTCGACGTGGTCGCCCGCCTCGATGCGCACGCCCTCGCGGATCGCGCAGGCGCCGAACATCGGCTCGCCCGAGGGGACCTCGCGCTCGGTCCCCGCGACGGTCACGTAGAACCGGACCCACGCGGGCGGACATCCCGGGTGGTCGTAGACGAACGCCTCGTCGCCGCGGTTCGTCGCGGTCCCCGTGATCGTCGTACGGTCGGAGCCCGAGAGTTCGCGGTCGGTCGCATCGACCGACATCTCGACGCCGGAGCCGGTCCCGGTGCAGCCGGAAAGGAGAAGGATCGCGGAGGCAAGCGGCAAGACGCGCATCCGCCGCGGATGCACGTTCCGGACTAAAAACGCGCGGGACCGAAAACGCGCCGACCCCGTCAATATCCACGTCGCCCGAACCGCCGTGTAACCGGGTGCTCCCACTACGAAACGCTTAAAGGATGGAAGCCGGAATAGGGGTACCATCCCTCTCTTATAGGAAGTGTTCTGCGGATGCCCAAAGAAGTCACTCTCAAGGCGGCGGAAGCGGTCCAGGAGGACGTCGCGAAGGGCCGCGTGCGCGTCGACGCCGCGACGCGCCTCGACCTGAATCTCACCGTGGGCGACGTCGTCGAGATCGCGGGCAAGAAGTCGACCGCGGCGATCGTCTGGCGCGCGCATCCGGACGACGAAGGAAAGGGCATCATCCGGATGGACGGTCTCATCCGCGACAACGCCGGCGTCGGGATCGGGGACAAGGTCCGCGTGAAAAAGGCGGAGGCGTCGCCGTCGACCAAGATCACGCTCGCGCCCGTGATCGAAGAAGGCCAGAAGCTCCAGTTCGGAAAGGGGATCGAAGGCGTCGTGAAGCGCGGCCTCTTCAAGCGGCCGCTCACGAAGGGCGACACCGTGATCGTGCCCGGCATCGCGCTGATCGGCCGCGCGCTCCCGTTCATCGTGACCGAGGTCGCGCCGCAGGGGATCGTCCAAATCACCGAGCAGACCGAGGTCCACATCAAGGAAGAAGCGGTCAAGGACACCGAGCTCCACGCCCCCAAGATCACCTACGAGGACGTAGGGGGCCTCCGCGACCAGCTCACCAAGGTCCGCGAGATGATCGAGCTCCCCTTGAAGCACCCGGAGCTCTTCGAACGCTTGGGCATCGATCCGCCGAAGGGCGTGCTGCTCTACGGGCCCCCGGGCACGGGAAAGACGCTGATCGCGAAAGCGGTCGCGAACGAGTCCGGCGCGAACTTCTACTCGATCCAGGGCCCCGAGATCATGTCGAAGTTCTACGGCGAGTCCGAGGCGCGCCTCCGCGAGGTCTTCGAGGAGGCCGAGCAGAACGCGCCCTCGATCGTGTTCATCGACGAGATCGACTCCATCGCTTCGAAGCGAGAAGAGACGCAGGGCGAGGTCGAGCGACGGGTCGTCGCTCAGCTTCTCACGCTGATGGACGGCCTCAAGGCACGCGGAAAGGTCATCGTGATCGCGGCGACGAACCGCGTCGACGCCGTCGACCCCGCGCTCCGGCGCCCGGGCCGCTTCGACCGCGAGATCGAGATCGGGGTCCCGTCCCGCGAGGGCCGAAAGGAGATCCTGATGATCCACACGCGGAGCATGCCGGTCGAGGACGACTTCGACATCGAGTACCTCGCGGGGAACACGCACGGCTTCGTCGGCGCCGACATGGCGGCGCTTGGGAAAGAAGCCGCGATGCGGGCGCTCCGGCGATATCTTCCCGAGATCGACTTGGACAAGCCGATCCCGACCGAGGTCCTGGAACGGATGGTCGTCACGATGCAGGACTTCAAGGACGCGCTCCGAGAGATCGAGCCGTCCGCGCTCCGCGAGGTCCTGATGGAGGTCCCCCGCGTCTCCTGGGACGAAGTCGGCGGCTTGGAATCCATCAAACAGGAGCTCCGCGAAGCGGTCGAATGGCCGCTCACCCACCCCGAGGCCTACAAGCGTCTCGGGATCAAGCCGCCCCGCGGCATCCTGCTCTTCGGGCCGCCGGGCACGGGGAAGACGCTCCTTGCGAAGGCCGTCGCCCACGAGTCGCAGGCGAACTTCATCTCGGTAAAAGGCCCCGAGGTCCTCTCGAAGTGGGTCGGCGAGTCCGAGAAGGCCGTCCGCGAGATCTTCAAGAAAGCGAAGCAGGCCGCGCCCGCGATCGTATTTCTGGACGAGGTCGACGCGATCGCGCCCCGCCGCGGAGGCGGCATGGGCGACTCGCATGTGACCGAACGCCTCGTGAACCAGCTCTTGACCTCGATCGACGGGATGGGCGAGCTCGACGGCGTCGTGATCCTTGCGGCGACGAACCGCCCCGACATGATCGACCCGGCGCTGCTACGCGCAGGCCGGTTCGACCGCATCCTCCAAGCGCCCGTCCCCGACACGAAGGCGCGCCGGAAGGTGCTCGAGGTCCACACGAAGAGCATGCCGCTGAAAGACGTCGACATCGACGACCTCGCCCGCCGCACGCAAGGCTACGTGGGCGCCGACATCGCGTCGCTCTGCCGCGAGGCGGGCATCCTCGCGCTCCGCGAGGACATGAACGCCGAGACCGTGACGATGAAGCACTTCGACAAGGCCCTCAACATGATCCGCGCCTCGGTCGACGACAACACGATCCAGTTCTACAAGAAGATGGGCGAGGAGCTGGAAGGCGGGCTTGCGAAGAGGAAGAAGGAAGACCTGAAGGGCGTCGAGGTCATCTAGCGCTCCGAGACCTCGCTCCTATGAAACGCAAATAGGTTCCGGTGGCGTGGCGGCGAGACGGGCTAGGTCTGCCCGCTTCCGAGCCAACGGGAGGGGCCTTTCGTGATGGTAGCGTGTCCGGGTCTTGAGGACCTGGT
>JBQTJL010000280.1:0-3967 GCA_052387135.1 Methanobacteriota archaeon
GTTACGGTTGTGGCGCATGGCGCAGGCGTGACCGGGGCCAGACCGCCTCGTTCGAGACCGCGAGCGCTTCAGGACTTGAAGGCCGTGGCGGTCACGACGCCGTGAACGCCGTTACGCGGACGGGCTCCGAAGCGCCGAATATTGGCTGCTTCACCAGCCGGAGCCTCCTCCCCATCGCTCTTGTGGAGGCGCCCGAGGGCTAATTAGCTTTGGCCCGGGCTAGCCTACAAATATATTGCGGAGGACCATCCTTGCGCCGTGCGATGGACCCGAACGTCGACGTCCAGTCGCTCCGCGCGCCCTACCAGTTCCGCTTGACCCGCGTCGGCATCACGGGCGTGAAGAAGCCGGTCCGCATCCAGCGCGCAGGAAGGAAAGAACCGACGCAGCTTACCGCGTCGATCGAGGCGTTCGTGGACCTTCCCGCCGAGCAGCGCGGCATCCACATGTCGCGGAACATCGAGGCGATCAACGAGACGATCGACGATTTCGCCCGCGCCCCCGCCTCCGGGCTTGAGGACCTTGCGATGAAGGTCGCCGACGACCTGCTCCGGCGCCATGCGTACGCGACCGAGGTCGAGGTGAACCTCGCGTCCGACTACTTCCTCGAGCGACGGAACCCGTCGGGCGCCCGCTCGCTCGAACGCTACGAGCTCCTCGCGACGGCGCGCGCCTACCGGGACGGCCGGCGCCGGAAGAGCATCGGGGTCGCGGCCGAAGGGATGAACGCGTGCCCGTGCGCGATGGAGGAGACCCGCAAGATCTACTACCGCGCGAAGGAAGCCGGCCTCCAGCCTCGAGGGCCGGACCCCGAGGGCCCGTTCCTTACGCACAACCAACGGAACCGCTCCTCCCTCATCGTGACGACCGACGCCGAGACCTCGGTCGAGGCGGACGACCTCATCGACCTCGTCGAGTCCTCCTTCTCTTCGCCGACGTACGAGATCCTGAAACGCGGCGACGAGGCCCGCGTCGTGCTCCGCGCGCACGAGAACCCGAAGTTCGTAGAGGACATCGTGCGCGAGGTACTGGACCGGTTCGTAGCGAAGTATTCGCACCTTCCGCCCGACACCGAGGTCGTCGCCCGGAGCGAGTCGTTCGAGTCGATCCACAAGCACGACGCGCTCGCGGAACGCGCGGCGAGACTTTCGGACCTACGCGCGGCTTGAAGGCGGCGCCTTCGGCCCGTGGAGCGGGCTCGCCTTCGGACGCCGCAGGCGTCCCGCCTTCGTCGGCGAAGCCGACCGCCTTCATCCGTTCCGGCAGACTCAAAGCTCGTGGAGCCGGTGCCGTTTGCATGTCCCACGCCGGCGGCCGGCGGACGGAGCTTCCCGGCGCGAAGGTCTTCCTCCATCAGTCCGACGAGAAGGACGCCGCGACCTTGCACATCGACATCGAGCACGCCGTGCTTGCCGGCATCTTCCAGAAGGGCGAGTCCTCGTTCGCCGGCGCGTCCGAGGGAGGGATCTTCGTCCAGCTCCGAAAAGTGCAGCAAGACCGGGCCGGACAGTTGTTGAAGTGATGACCAGAAGGCCGGCGGCGTCGTAGAAGCCGACGAGGAGGATATAGGGCTAGCCGGGGCGCGGAGCGCCCCGGCTCCCTATTGGGGGGCTGGTTGGTCCTATGTGTGCCGTCCTCGGCATCCCTCACGACGGAAAACCGTGAAGGACGCAAGAGGAGCGTGATTCCCTACTTCACCCACGGGATGTCGAAGTCGGGCGAGGCCGGCTTCGAGCCCGCGAACTTGTCGAAGGTCGGGCGCGAGAGCTCCGTCGTCGGAGCCGGCGCGCTCGTCTTTGCATCGGGGCCCATGATGTAGGGGCTCTGGACCCCGGTCATGATCGCCATGACGCGCGTGCGTCCCTCGTACTCCTCGTTGATCCGCGCGCCCCAGATGACGTTCGCGCGCGCGTCGAGCTCGTACGTCAACGCCTGGCAGATCGCCTCGGCGTTCTTCAGCGACAGGTCGGGGCCGCCGGTCAAGTGCACGAGGGCGCCGGTCGCGCCCTTGTAGTCGACGTCGAGGAGCGGGTGGTTCAGGGCTTCCTGGACGACCTTGTTCGGGTCGTTGCCCTTCGCTTCGCCGTAGAGCATGACCGCGAGGCCGCCGCAGCCCATGATGGTCTTCACGTCGGCGTAGTCGAGGTTGATCAAGGAGGGCTGCGTGATCGTCTCGGAGATGCCCTTCACGGTCTCGGCGATGAGCTGGTCCATCACGCCGAAGGCCTGGTCGATCGGGAGGTTCGGGACGTACTTCAGGAGCCGGTTGTTGTCGAGCACGATCACCGTGTCGGACTCCTTCCGGAGCTTCGAGAGCCCGTCCTCGGCCTTGAAGAGGCGCGCGCGCTCGACGTTGAAGGGGGAGGAGACCATGCCGATCACGATGGCGCCCTTCTTCTTTGCGAGCTTCGCGACGACCGGGGCCGTGCCGGTGCCCGTGCCGCCGCCCATGCCGGCCGTGACGAAGACGAGGTCGGCGCCGGTCAAGAGCTCCTCGATGTGGGCCTGCGCCATCTCGGCCGCGCGCTCCGCGACCTCCGGGTAGCCGCCCGCGCCCAAGCCCCGCGTCAAGGACTTGCCGACGAGGAGCTTCTTGTCGGCCTCGATCATGTCGAGGTGCTGTTTGTCCGTGTTGATCGCGATCGTCTCGGCCCCGCGGACCTGCATCTTGTGGAGCCGGTTCACGGTGTTGTTCCCGGCGCCGCCGCAGCCCACGATGACGATCTTCGGTTCGCCGAAGGACTCGTATTCCGTCTGCTCTTCCGGTTGCGAGGACAGCTTGATCGCGTTTGCAATGATCGACTGCATCCCATCTCCTCCATGTGTAGGGGTTGCCCCCCCGCCAGCGCCAAACGAAGACCGCCATGCAGACCCCCGGCGCCCGGGAGGTGTGTGCATCCCATCCCCTCCTAGTGGGGCTATTTTCGGATGAGCTGATCGTGGGCATCTGCGGCCGCTTGCAGCTCCATGAGCTTCTGCCGCCGCTCGTGCTCCTTCATCGCCTCGTCGGTCTTCTGCGCCACCAGGATCTTGATGGCCTGGCGGATCGCCTCGGACCTCGAGGGGTAAAGGCCCAGCCGAATGAGCGCGTCGAGCCCCACGACCTCCATGGTCGGGAGCCGTAGCGTCACTCGTTCCGTGGGTTGCATGGCGTTCCTCGGTTGCATGAAAGCCACACAGACGCCGCCGGGAAGGCGTACAATGGACTGACAACCGCCAGCCCCGTTACGCACATCAGACAGCGTTTGTCCGACTTTGTCAGACACCCTAACCGCACACTTTGGATAAATATCTGCCGGAATGTGCGGCTTTTCACGCCAACGGATAAAAAATCGCTAAGAATATATTTCCGGCCCGCCTGGACAGCCGCGGTGATGGGATGCCTGCCAACATCGTATTCGTAGGGATCGGTTTCCTTGCCGGCGCGCTCGCTGCCTTCGTCGTGACCACGCTCGCTTCGACCTCCCGGCCGGCGGAACGCCGGCCGATCTCGTCGAAGCTCGACGGTTCCTGGAACTTGCACGAGCTCGGCGCCCAGCGCGGCGGCCTCCGGCTCGTGGCGGAACGCATCGAGAAGGTCGACGTGCCGGCGGGGTCCCGGGTGGTCCTCAAGGGCGCGGAGCCGACGGTCCTCAAGAACCCGCCGGTCCCCGGCGTCGAGGTCCGGCTGCACCCGGCCGTGAAGGGCAACTTCGCGATCGCGGGGACGACGACGCTCGTCTTCTCCTCGACGGTGCAGCCCTCGGCATTGGGCCTTCGCACGACCGACCCCGACGTGTACGGCCGCCTTGAACAGGATTTCGAGCGGATGTGGAAGGAAGCGGGCGAAGCCGGGGCTCCGAAGAAGTAGGAGCCGATCACGCGGCTCGCCTGATCCGTTTCCCTGGGGCGCGCGGTCGCGCGCCCCGCCTCAGTGTTCGACCAACTTAATGAACCTCTGGACGCGGTCGTCCACTTCTTTTCGCGT
>JBQTJL010000281.1:0-2204 GCA_052387135.1 Methanobacteriota archaeon
GTTCGTCCCCGAGCCCCCCCTCGACCTTTCCGCGCGAGCGAAGAAGTCCGGCGCCGCCGTCGTCCTCGACGCGGGTGTCGCGCCCGGCCTCTCGCATCTTCTCGCCGCGGACCTCCACCGCGCGGCCGGAGGCCGGCTCGACGCGCTCCGGATCTATGTAGGCGGCCTCCCGATCTCGCCGCCGCCGGTGTTCCGCCACGCCGTCTACTTCAACGCGCGCGACCTCCTCGACGAGTACATCCGTCCGGCCCGGCTCCGCCGCGGCGGCCGGGACGAGGCGCCCGCTCCCCTCCTCGCTCCTCCCGAACATGTCGTCGACGCCGAGGTCGGGCCGCTCGAGGCGTTCCCGAGCGACGGCCTCCGGACCCTCCTTTCGAGCCTCCCCGACGGTGCGGACATGGTCGAGCTCACGCTGCGGGTCCCGGGCCACCTCGCCACGATGCGCGACCTTGCCGAGCTCGGGCTCCTCGCCGGCGACTCCGCCACCGACGCATTGGCGGCGGCCCTCTTGCGACGTTACCCGTCGGCCGAGCACCCGGACCGGCTACTCCTCGAGGTACAGGCGGATCGCGGAGGCGCCCGCTCCGCCTACCGGCTCCACG
This sequence comes from Methanobacteriota archaeon, assembly GCA_052387135.1. Classification (GTDB taxonomy): domain Archaea; phylum Thermoplasmatota; class SW-10-69-26; order JACQPN01; family JBQTJL01; genus JBQTJL01. The sequence continues at coordinate 603 of JBQTJL010000281.1, forward strand.
TCCTACATCACGGGGGGGCGAGCGCCATGGCGCGCGCGACCGGGTTCACGGCGGCCGCGATCGCGGCGTCGGTCGCGCGGGACCCGCCGGAGGCCGGCGTGCACCCGCCCGAGGCGCTGGGCGCGGAGCCCGACCGCGTCCAAGGGATCCTCTCCGACCTTGCCGACCGCGGGCTCCCCGTGACGCGGACGACGAAGCTCTCCCGACGGCCTGCGTCAGGCGCCTGAGAATTCCCACGTCGCAAGCTCGACCACGGGCCCGCCGTGCTCGGCCGCATAGAGAAGCGCAGGCGCGAGGCGCACGAGCCCGTTCGACCCGGACGAAGGGACCTCGGAGCCTTGCCCGAAGTCCACGACGTTGATGTGGATGAGGACCCCCTCGGCCGCCCCGTCCGCGGAGACGACGGGCGAGCCGGAGTCTCCGGGAAGGCTCGGGGGGGCAAAGTACGCCCGCGTGTACCACGGGTTCGAAGCGACCACGTACCCTTCGCGGGGGTCGAGCACGCGCGTGTCGCCGCGGAGCGACGAGTGCCCGTAGGTGAGGAGCCGGGCCCCGACGCCCGGGGCCTCCGCGAGCCCGGTCGGGCCGCCGAAGCCGAGGATCGCCGGATGCACGAGGGACTCGTCCTTCTCGTCGACCCGCACGAGTGCAAAGTCGTTGTACGCGAGGACCGCCTCGTCGGCCTCGGAGATCTCCTCCATCGTCTCGAAGCTCGAATACGCAAGCGTCCCGGAGGCTCGACCGTCCGCGATGTCGACGGCGTCGCCCACGTCGAGGTCCTCGACGCAGTGCGCGGCCGTTCCGATGTAGATCGTCGTCCCGTCATCGCCCACGAACACGAAGTTCGCGGTGCACGACCCGCCGACGATGTGGACGCCGGGCCGCACGACCGCCTCCGACACGTCGGGCCACTGCGGCGGCGACGCGGCCGTCGTGCCGTCGTCGGTTTCCGGAGCGACCTCGGGGGCGCCACCGCTCCTCGCGGGACCTTCGGGTAGGGACGCGGGCGAGGCCGCGTCGGAGGTGTCGCGGGCCGCGGGTCCCCCAAGGCATCCGGAGGCAAGGACGAGCGCGGCGGCAAGCACGAGGAAGCACCGCATGGGAGCGGCGCTGGGAAGGGACCTCCTTAAGCGTTTTGGTGAAGACGATGAAGTCATCGACGGACCCCGAGGCGTTTTCACGAGTCGACGTCTGCACCAGACCGATTATCCCGGAGGCCGTCGACGTGCGGGCGCGCATGCCGCTCCAGTTCGTCCTCTTCGGCTTGAGCCTCACGTCATCCTGGGGCAATGCGCATGCCGCCACGTATCGAGCCCTCGTCGAGGGTCTTTCCCGGAAGGGGCACGAGGTGACGTTCTTCGAACGCGACGTTCCGTGGTTCGCGGGGCGGCGCGACCTTGCGGAACCGCGGTACGGACGCGTCGTGCTCTACGATCGCGTCTCGAGCCTCGAAGCCGACCACCGTCCCGCCATCGACGCGGCGGACGTCCTCGTCGTGGGCTCGTTCGTTCCGGATGGCCGCGAGGTCGGAAGCCTCGTCCTCGGCCGCTCTTCCGGGGCCCGTCTCTTCTACGACCTCGACGCCCCCGTCACGCTGATGCG
>JBQTJL010000282.1:0-9921 GCA_052387135.1 Methanobacteriota archaeon
GGCCGGAACAGCAGACCGGGCCGAACGCGACCAATCTTCGACTACGACTTCCCGCAAGGGAGTCAGCGAGGCAACGGTCGGCGTCGGCCCGGCCTCCAAACCATTCCACCCACGGAACAACCGGGTCTGGAACCCGTCGATTTCGTCCGGGGGCGTTTCATGGCATCTTCGCTCGGACCCCAAGATACACCGGACGCGCCGTTGGTGCGGCCCGGGCGGATAGACTTGACGCAAGGGTTGAAGGGGATGGCCCACAGAGAGAATACCTGGGGCCCTTCGATTGCACGCCGTCCTAACGAACGACCGCGGGGGCCTCTGGACCATCGCCTCGGTCCTCGTGCTCGCGGCGCTCGGCGCCTTCGTCTGGGCGATGGACCAGCGGCTGGTCTCGGCGAGCGGGCTCATCTGGGTGATCGTTCTCGTGACGATCGGAGTGATGGCGGCCGTGTTCTCCGCCATGTCACGGTAGCGGGGAGCAGGAAGCAGGAAGCAGGGAACCGGCGCGGTACGCGCTGACGACGCCGACGACGAGGCCCGAGCCTCCGCCCGCAGGCCGGGCCTTGAGCGGATGCGACGCGAGGGCAAGGAGCGCGAGGAGCGAATAGCAGCGCTCTTCGCGACGAGCGCGACGCAGCTCTCGCGGCGCAGACGCCAAGGACCGGCCGAGGACGGAGCGAGGGCTGAGGAGGCGGGATGCCCTGGTGCCGGACGTAAGCCCCTTTCTGTTTCCGGCGGCGCCTTGCGGCGACGCCGTAGACGGCATTCACCTATGCGTCCTACTTGCGAGGCCCGTGAATGGCTCACGGGACGGCGCGGGTTCCTTCCTCGCGGTTTGGACTTGCTCCGGGATGGATGGGCCGTTTCATCATGTCGCGCCTCGGCGTCCGAGCCAAGCGCTCTTCATCCCTGCGCGGGCCGCCTGGGTTCCAGGCGTCGGGCATCGAAGCCCTGCCAACGCGAGGCGCGCTGTGTCGTTTCTGCTCCTCCATCACGGCTCTCGCCGTGCCGGATGCTCCGGTTCCCGCCCGCGGGGAGAGGGGACTTTCCTCAGCGCCATCGCGCCCGAGGGCGCGATGGCACCGTCGGCCGTCCGCCGGCTCCAGGGCACACCCCTTTATGAGGCGGCCGTTTATCTCGTTTCCGGTCGCCTTGGACCGTTCGCCGTACAAGAAAGGCTTGTCGATCGCGGCCTCGGGGCTCGTTTCGGTCGTCTCGGAGACCGAGAACGCGCTCTACCTGTCGGTGACCGGCGAGGATGGCGTCTACGACGTGCGCCTCGACAAGGGCCGCACCTTCAACTGCACCTGCCCGTGGGGGAGCCTCAAGACGGCGAAATCCGGCGGGTTCTGCTCCCACGTGATCGCAGCGGTCATCTTTGCGGCCGGCGCGGGGCGACGCCCATGAGGAGCGCCGGGCGCAAGTTCGACCTCGTCCTCTTCGACCTCGATGGGACACTCGCCGACGACGTCTCGAGCTGGCAGGTCGTGCACCGCCACTTCGGCGTCGACAACGAGGAGAACCTCGGACGGTTCCTCCGGGGCGAGATCGACGACTTCGGGTTCATCCGGGCCGACGTCGCGATGTGGACCCGGAAGGCGGGCCGCGTGCACGAGGACGTCCTTCGCTCGGTGCTCGCGCGCGTTCCGATGATGCCGGGCGCAGGGGCCCTCCTTTCGACGCTCCGGGCGGCCGGCACGCGGACGGTGATCGTGAGCGGCGGCATCGACCACCTGGCGGCGCGCTTCGTCGCCGAGCTCTCGATGGACGGCTTCGTCGCGAACCGGCTGTCGACGGATCCCGCGGGGTTCCTCACGGGCGAAGGCGAGGTCCGGGTCCCGGTGAAGGACAAGGGGACGCCGACGCGCGAGATCATGCGCCGGTTCGGCGTCGCGAAGGGCCGGGCGGCCGCGGTGGGAAACTCGGTGCACGATGCGCCGATGTTCGCGGAGGCCGGCTTCGGGGTCGCGGTCGCGCCGCTCGACGACGACGTCTGCAAGGCGGCCGACGTCGTGATCGCGGGGAAGGACCTTCGAGATGCGATCCCGCATCTCGTCTGATCAGTGCCCTTCGTGCATCGCGCCCGCGGCGCCCGGAAGCACGAGGAACGCGCCTTCCACGTGGAACGCCTGCTCGCTGTTTGCGTGGACGTTCGCGCCGGGGACCCGGCTCGGGGCCCAGACGAAGACGTGGAGCATCTCGTTTTCTGCGAGCGTCATCCCGGTCAGGTCGACCTCGAGCGGGCTCATCCCGTCGACGACGTTCGCGTACCCGTGCTCCATCGTTCCGTCGTCGTTCATGATCATGCCGACGACGCCGAACCGGAGGCTCTCCATGAGCGGCGACGAGGGGGTCCAGGTGAGCGTGAGCTTGCCGCCGACGGGGCTTCCCGCGAACTCGGGGTCCGTCATGTGGTCTCCCATGTCGCCGGTCTCGACGCACTCGCCGTCCATCGGCGCGCAGGCCCTCGCGGCGGAGGCGAGGGCGCCGTCCCACGCGAACGCGAGTTCGACCGGGACCGGAGGCGCCGGCGGCGTCGCGGGCTCGGCGGGCGTGGCCGCGGTCGGGGCTTCGGGCGCGGGCGCGGCGGCGGCGCCGTCGGCGGGCGCGGCTTCGGACGGCAGCGTCGTCTCGGTGAGCTCGTCCGCGGGCTCGGATGCGCCGAGGCAGCCGGAAAGCAGGAGCGGGATCAGCGCGAGCGCGACGATCGTTCGGTCGGACATTTGGGAAACCCCCCGCGTCGGAGCGGGACTCGCGTACTTTAAGCCTTGTTGTGTCCGGGCGCGTCGGCCGTTGATATTTCCATGCCGGTTGCGACGGGGCTCGGTTCGATCTCCTTCCACACCCGCCCGGGGAAATACCGCACGAAGCGCCCCGCGCGACGGGCGTCGACCAAGCCGCCCTCGAGGAGGCGCGAGAGGTGCCAGTGCGCGACCGACGGCGCGATCGACAGCACCGCGCAGATCTCCTTCTGGACGATGCCCGGGCGGTCCCGGACGAGACGGGCGATGCCCTCGCTCCGGTCGTTCCGGATCGCCGTGAACGCGAGCCGGGCCTCGGGCGACTTCGGGCCGCCGTTCAAGAAGAAGTGGCGGCATCGGCCGCGACGGAGCGCGATCACGAGCCCGTGGCGCTCGAGGACGCGGAGGTGGTGGAGGAGCGCCGTCCGCGAGATCTCGGTGCGGCCTTCGAGCTCGGCAAGTGTTACGCCGGGCTCGCGGAGGATCACGTCGTAGAGTTCCTGTCGGGTCGCATGGTCGAGCACGCGGGCTCCCTCCATCCGGGAGTACGAAGGACCGTGAAGGAGCGACGCGGGGCGGAGAGGGAAGGGCGCGCCCCGGGCTTCGGGGACGCGCGGGAATGTTCCGGAGGGCGGGGTCGTCATGGGGGAAGGATACGACGCCCCCGGGCCCCCGGGAAGGCTGGTGATGATCGGGAATGCGGACTCCATTCGCCTCGGGAGCGCGAGCGCTTTGGGGGTTCAAGAAGCGGGATAGTCGCATCCGCTAAACGCCGCACCCTTCCGGCTGCGTATTATATCGCCGCCTCCATGCGAGGCCGTGAAGTTGTATCTCGCCCGCCACGGGGAGTCGGAGGGGAACGTCTTGAAGCTCGTGCAGGGGCAGGGCATCGACAAGCCCCTCACCGCCCGCGGCAGGACGCAGGCCGAGGCGCTCGCGCGCCGGTTCGCCGCAGAGCCGATCGAGGCGGTCTACGCGAGCCCGCAAGGCCGCGCCCAAGAGACGGCGCAGGCGGTCGCCCGCGCGAAAGGGCTTTCCGTGGTCCCGCGCGAGGAACTGAAGGAGCTCTCCTGGGGCATCTTCGAAGGACAGATCGAGGTCGACCAGGTCGCGGCGGCGATGGGCCGGTTCATCTCTCGCTGGGGCGAAGGCGAGTGGCACCTTGCGCCGCCCGACGGCGAATCGGCCCGCGGCGCGGCGGACCGCATGGGGCCGTTCCTCGCGGCGCTCGCCGCGCGCCATGCGGGCTCCGTGGTCGTCGTGAGCCACGGTCGGATCCTCAAGATCGTGATCGCGCACCTGCTTTCCCGCCGCCTCGCCGAGATCGAGCGGATCGGCCAGTCGAACACGGGCGTGTCCCTCCTCCGGCACGACGGCGCCGCGTTCCGGGCGGAGTATGTCAACGATACCAGCCACATACTTACAAAGTAAGTAGAAAATAAGTATCACGGCGTGCAATCCACATTGTACGCCAACCCCCGGTCGCCCCGGGCGCCCTCGATCGTGCCCGGCGGGTCCGCGATGATGTCGCGCCAGTTCGTCGCGTCCGGCTCCGTGAACGTGAGGAGCCCGCCGACGCGGCGCGCGTGGTTCACCTGCGCCTGTCCCACGACGATCACGGACCGGCGCGCGCCTTCGCAGTTCCAGACCTCCCCGAGGATGCGGACCTCGGAGTCGGCCGAGAAAAGCTCCGAACCCCGCGTCGCGGTGCCCCCGAGCACGAAGAGGAGGGAGCGTTCGCCCGACGCGACCTGCCGCTCGGCTTCCTGCGAGTCGGCGCCGAGGCGGATCCCGCGCGCAGTCGAGCTCTGCTCGACGGTGTCGCGGAGCCGCGTCGAAAGGTCCGCCCGCGTCGGCGTCTCGCCCGCGCGGAACGACGTGACCTGCAGCGTCGCCGGGTACCCGCCGGCCGCGCCGCGGTCCTCGTAGACCAACGTCTGGATCGCGGTGAGTCCCCCGCTCGCCTCGCGCGGCGCGGCGTCGGAGGCGGTCGCATTGAGCGCCCAGCCAGTGCCGGACGCTTCGCCGAGGAGCGACGGCGGCACGCGGGCCGGTTCGAAGTCGACGCAGCCGGCGAGCCATACAACGGAAAGGACGGAAAGGGCGGAAAGGAGAACGGAGTGAACCCGCTCCGACCTCCTTTCTCCTCTCTTCCTTTCCGCGAACGGCATCCGCCGCGCTTATGGCGGCGCCCGGATATCTACCTGACGTGTACGAGGTCGAAGTGAAGTTCCGCCTCCCGGACGCTTCCAAGAGAGGACTGGAGGCGCGCCTCGCTGCGCTCGGCGCAGTCGCGACGGGAACGGTGGACCAAGAGGACGTGTACTTCCGGCATCCGGCGCGGGACTTCGCGAAGACCGACGAGGCGCTGCGGCTCCGTCGCGAAGGGGGCCGCGCGGACCTCACCTACAAGGGGCCGAAGATCGACCGCGCGACGAAGACGCGCGTCGAGCACGTGACTCCGGTCGGCTCGGCCGGGGAGGCGGAGGCGATCCTGTCCGCGCTCGGGTTCACGAAGGTGGCACCGCGCGTCCGGAAGACGCGGGCGAGCTTTTCGCTCCGCCAGTTCACGATCGCGATCGACGACGTCGAAGGGCTCGGCCGCTTCGTGGAGTTCGAGGCGGCGGCGGACGAAGAGACGCTGGGTCCCGTGCGCGAAGAACTGTTGGCGCTTGCCGCGGAGCTCGGCGCGGGACCGCCGATACGAGAGTCCTACTTGGAATTGCTCTTGCGTAACCCGTGATGGGTGATGGGTGATGGGTGATTGGTGACGGGTGATGGGTGATGCGGAGGATGGCCGGCTTGGGGCCGGCCTACCGGCGCATCACTCATCACTCAAAAAACACTCGATACGAGGACTCACAGCGATTGGAGCGACTTCAGGATGAACGCGACCATCTCGGGGTCGTCCGGGATCGTGATCGACGCCTTCCAGCGCTTCTCGCCTTCCTTCGTGTAGTAGCCGCGCGAGATCGAGAGGAACGTCGAGGTCCGTCCGTTGTCTCCCACCGCTTTCTTCCGCGCGACCTCGAGGAAGTTGTTCGGCTCGAAGTCCTTGTACTCCCCTTGGACGACCTCGAACGAGACCATCGCGCCCGCTCTCTATACAGTATAATATAAAAGGATTAGGAAAGGAGGACTTCGGCGCTAGACCGGCTCAAGAAGCTCCTTCAACGTGAGCAGGCCCTGGTCGAGGTCGGCCGAGAGCTTCGTCCCGATCTCGGGCGCCGGAGCCCCGGCGGTAAGCGCCGGGTTGTCAGGGGGAGGAGCGACCTGGACCCGCATCCGTAGCAGGGTCCCGGTCGCCGTGGGTGTGAGGTCGAACCGCGTGTCGAACGTCGGGAAGTCGCCGCCGATCCCGTGCCATTCGATGCAACGGTTCTCTTCGACGTCGCAGACCTCGGCGTAGAGCTCCATCCATGCGGGGCCGAAGCCGAGGATCTCGTGGACGACGCTGCCGAGGTGCCCGCGGCGGCCTTCGGTCGTGTCGGCGCGGACCGCCGCCGGAAGCCAGCGCGGCAGGCGCTCGACCCGGCTTACGTACTCGAAGACCTTCTCGGGGCTCGCCCGGATCTCGATGCGCTTGTCAAGGACGAGCATCAAAAGGTCTCCGTGGAGCCTCCTATATATACGCTAGCGCGAATCTTCAGGGCACCTTGGCACCACGGACCCGCGCTGCACGCTCGCGCTGCGGCGCTCGCGTGCAGCCGGGGGGCTCCGCCCCCCGCAGCCCCCGGGGCGCATTCGGCGATCTAAGCTCGCCGAATGCACCGGACGGGAGGACGGTGCGACCGTGATTCCGAAACCGAAACGCGTCCCCTCGCCGACATCGCTCTACGAGCGGCTCCGTGCGCGGTACGGCCCGCAGGACTGGTGGCCCCGGACCGAGTCCGGTCCCGACGGCCGCGTCGTCCGCACGAAGGGCGCAGACCCGTGGGAGGTGGTCGTCGGTGCCATCCTCACGCAGAACACCTCGTGGACGAACGTCGAGAAGGCGATCCTCGGCCTCAAGACGGAGAATCTGTGGGAGATCGAGACCATCGCGGCCGCGCCGGTCCGGAAGATCGCGGCCGCGATACGGTCGTCGGGGTACTACAACCAGAAAGCGAAGCGCCTCCAAGGCGTCGCGCGCCACGTGCTCTCGCGGCACGGCTCGCTCGAACGGATGCTCTCGCAAGAGACCGGGCCGCTACGGGACGAACTGTTGTCGCTCCACGGCGTCGGCCCCGAGACCGCTGACTCGTTCCTCCTCTACGCCGCCGGCCGGCCCGTATTCGTCGTCGACGCCTACACGAAGCGGCTCGCGGCCCGCATGCGCTGGAGGGCAGGAGACTCGTACGATTCGCTCCAGCGCAGCTTCATTCGTGCGCTGCCGTCGGACGCGGCCCTCTTCAGCGAATACCACGCGTTGATCGTGGCGCACGCGAAGGCGGTGTGCCGGAAGACGCCTCTCTGCACTCGTTGCTTCCTCGTCGATAGGTGCCCCTCGAGCGGGAAGAAGGTCGGCGGGCGCGCTGGATCCGGCAAGATGACCTGACGACGCCCCGGCAGCCCTCGGGAAACCGCGGGAGGCCGTCCCCGCGGCCTCCGGCCTCGCGATACCTTGAAGTCCGCCTCGGATCCGAGAACGCCGCGCGCAGATGACCGTCTGCCAGCTTTGAAGGGGTGCCCGTCGAATCGACCTGCATGAAGCTCAATCCCTTCTTGACGTGTGCGCTGACCGTGCTGATGGGCGGCTGCCTCACCGAAGGGGGCGATGAAGGTGCGCGCGAGGCCTCCTTCGATCCCGATCCGCCCGGCCCCGGATCGAATCCCGCGACGCCCCCGGCGGAAGCCGCACGCGGACGGGACGGCAGCACGATCCTGCACCAGGAGTCTTTCGACGGGTACGTGAGCGTCGTGTACGGTCCCCTAAGCAACCCCTTGGACCCCGCGTTGTTCCCGGTCACATTGCCGCCGCTTTACGGAGCCGCGGTGCTCGAGATGATCTGGCAACCCACGCTCCCCACGAACACCGAAATGTCGCTGATGGTTCATCGCCAAGGAGGAGCGGGCGCGGATGCGATGCTTCGTGAGATCGCCGGCCCCTCGCCGCTCCGCATGGTGATCGACGCCGGCGAAATACCGACCGGCCAGTACGACGTCGTAGTGTATGTCCCCACGGACCGAGTGCTGACGACCGTCATTGTCCACCAGCCATTCGAGATCCACGCCACGATCTTCGATGGACCGGTGCCGGAAGGGTTCACGGCGATCTCGGATGGCTGACGACGCGGCGGCGGCACCCGCCCCGGCCGTCCAAGCGCGTGACGAGCATGCTCATGCCGGACCGGACCGTCGCTCCGCCGGCCGCTTCTTCATGTCGATTCCCCCGTTCCCTGTCCCGTCTGGCACCGTCGACGGCTCGGCGCGTCGATACCCAGCCTCTCTTGCCGGAGCGTGGACTCGGCCTCAGCCTGGCCGAGTCCCTCGATGGTCAGTCGATCTTAAGCCGCCATCGTCGAAGAGCGCCCGTGCAGAAATCAACCTCCGACGCCAGCTCGTCGCGCGGTCGTGGCCGGACGGGACCCACTCTCCCCTGGACGCGGACCGCCAGACCCCACCGTCCAAAAAAGCCACGAGACTATTGAAGTGGGTCGTGCCGAATCGGCGCCCGGTATGGAGGCTGCATGATGCATAGGAACTCTTGGCTAGCCGTGATCGTCGTCCTCGTCGTCGCAGGGATCCCGTCGTTCGCGTCCGCGCACTACCGTCAGGTCGGTCTGTCGAATAACGGACTGCACCACCACGGTGGGCTCCTCGACGGCCTCGACCCCGAGGCAAGCAAGGCCCATCTGTGGGTGACCGACCAGGGACTCAGCGCGTCGTATTGGGGGTCGAAACCCTGCTACGACACCGACGGCCAGCGCATCTCCCTCGGGGTCGCATTCCTGTGGCAGCCGACGCTCGACCCGGATCCGGCCCTGTTTGGCGATTCCGGGACGACCGAGTGCGGTCCCGCCCGGACGGATCCCGCGAATCCCGAAGGCGCGACCGGCCGCGGTACCCTCCCGCCGTTTCGCGGATTGGGAGGGGACAACGGCGGCAACATCGGCCGCGGGAACGTCGCGGACAACACGGGCCTCCAGACCCTCGTCGGCATGGACGTCGACGCGCTGCTCAATTCCCTGCCGTTCTACGACCCCGACGACAATCCATCGACGCCGGAGGGGCCCTGGTACTCGGCGTTCGTATTGAACGTCGATCCTGCGGAACCTTTCCATATTGCAAGCGGCGAGAATCTGCTCGGGTCGTGCGCGCCCAATGAAATCAGCCTTCCGCTCGAACTGGGCGCCGTCGATGTTCCCTGCCTGGGTCATGCCGCATTGAACCAGGACGCCGGAGCCCCGGGCCGGGACGGCGGCGAGCTCATCTGGGTCGATTGGGCCGGGGGCGCCCCGGTGGACCAGGACATCAACGTCCTCCAACCGCAGATCGTGCTTACCCCGGGGGTCGCGACCGGAACGGATTTCGACGTCGAGGTCGACGACTCGATCGCAAGCTTCGTGTACAACATCGAGGCCGGCGTCGCGAACCCCGCGGGGATCCCGTCGGGATGGGGCCTCGGGGCGACGAACTACACGACGATGCAGCGCCGCGACCTCGTGTTGCAAGGGGACGCCGACGTCCCGAGCGACCTCCTCGCGCCAAAGGGATACTTCATCTGTATCGACAACGATGGCGACGTCTGCACGAATTCTGCCGGGCTCACGGGCCTGAATCCCTCCGACGATTATGCCGTCACGTGCCGTACGAAGGTGGGCGCGCGCGCCTTCACCGGAGTCGAGGTTTTCTGGGGGTCGCCGATCGTCTTCAACGACCCGGACTTCCCCGGCGCCGAGGAGCCGTGCACGTTCCGGACCCTGGTGAACGCCGACGGCAACGCGATCTGGGCCTCGTCGAACTGCAAGGCCCCGAGCCACCCGGAGGCGTACAACCGCACGACGCCCCAGAACATCGACGGCGTGCTTCACCCCGTAAACTACGCGCTCGACTGCGACTTCGGGCTCCGCCGAACCGTCCTCGGGAACGCTCCGGACAACACGACGAGCGGGGCGAATTATTCCCGTTTGTGGGACGGACAGAACCCGGCTTCCGTCGTGAACGCGGCATATCCGGGCGGGCTGAACCCCCCGACCCTCCC
>JBQTJL010000283.1:0-4224 GCA_052387135.1 Methanobacteriota archaeon
GGGGCGCCCCGTCGCGATCTACTTCTGACGACGGAACTGCGAAAGCGCAGGCGCAAGCGCAAGGGCGACAGGGGACGCCTCCGGGAATTCCGCGCGAAGCGCCGCTCCGTCGAGCGCCGGATCCTTCTCAAGCCGCGCGAGGATCCACGCGAGTTCGGCCGGCGAGCAGTATCGGTGCGGAAGGTCGACCGCGCCCTTCTCGACAAGCGCCGCCATCCCGTCGAGGAACTCTTCGAGCGCGAGCCCTCGCCGCGCTGCTAGTTTCGAAAGGGGTTCCTCCGCCTCACGAAGCTCGAGGACCCATGCCTGCTCCTCCTCGGTAAGGCCCTCCGGCATCGGGGCTCGGGCAAGGAGCGGCGGTTCGTCCCGACCCTCGTGGCGCGCGCGGAAGAACCGGAGGAGGACCGGCCCGTAGTCGCGCGCCTTCTTCGGGCCGATCCCGGGGACCGCGACGAGCGCGTCCTTGGTCTCCGGCTGTACCACGGCCAAGGCCGCGAGCGCCCGGTTCGGGACGACCATGAACCCCTCGGTGCCCTGAACCCGCGCCTGCGCGCGCTGCCAGCCCTTCAAGAGCTCGAACGCACGCTCGGCGCTGGATTCGGCGTCCTTGTGGGCGGCGAGGAGGACCGGCCTCTCTTCGCACGCGGGGCAGGCCTCGACGCCGCTCCTTGGCGTAAGACACCGGAGGCACCAGGTAGAACCGGCCGGGGCCATCCTAGGGGTCTAACGGCGGCGGGACTTCTTCGACCGGCCGGCCTTCGCAGCGGGGGCCTTATTTTTCGTGGCCGCCTTCTTCGCGACGGGCGCCTTCTTTGGGGCAGCCGCCTTCTTCGGGGTCGGCGCCTTCACGGGTGCCGTGAGCGTGCGGACGTCCGTCACCGCGGACTCCATCTCCTCCGGCATCGAGAAGCCCTTCCGGGGCGTCGCGAACGACAGGTAGTACCCGTCCGGCGTGAGCACGCTCACGGTGCGGTCGCCCCAGAACTGGTCCGTGGGCGGCTCGTCGATGATGGCGCCGTTTGCGTTCACGAACTCGAAGAACTTGTCCACGTTCGGCACGTGCATGTAGAGCACGACGCCGTTCCCGAGCGGGCCATGGTCGAGGTTCTGCCCGAACTCGCCGGATTCCGGCATGTTCTTCGTCGCCTCGTAGGGCCCCAGCATGATCCGGATCTCGGACGGGGAGCCGGGGAGGTACACCTCGGCGTGCATCGTGTTCCCGTCGGGGCCGGGCATCTTGCCCTGTCCCGCGAAGCCCAAGACGTTCGTGAAGTAGTCGTAGGTTTTCTCGATGTCCTTGCAGACGATCATCGGCGTAAGGGTCGGACGTGCTGCCATCGGGGCACCGCAGCCGGCACCCGCCTTCGTCCCTATGAAGGTGTTGGGGGAGTTCCCCGAAAGGGGATTTTCATTTCGACGCGACGATACGCACGACGTCGCCGGGCGCAAGCACGTGGTCGGCGCCGATCACGCGTTTCGTCTTCGCGTCGACGGCCCGGACGAAGTGCTCGCCGAGGTCGGTGTGGACCCGGAACGCGAGCTCGCGCGCGGTCGTCCCGCGCGGCACGAGGTGGGCGTCCGGAAGGACGTTCCCGCTCTTGTCGGTGTAGTGGTGGTCGTCCTCGACCGGGAAGACGACGATCCGGTCGAGGAGGCGGTACACGGACTCCTCCAAGGCCGCCTGCACGCCGGTCGAGCCGTACGGCGCGAGCACGTGCGTCCGGATGTACTCCAGCGCCTTGGTCTGCTTCTCGTTCAGGCCTTGCGCGAGCACGGTGAAGTCGGCGTCGCCGGGGCGGTATCTCACGATCCCCTTCTCGGCCGCGCGGCGAAGCGCAAGCTCCGACTCGGCGGACGCGGGGACGGCGCCGCCTGCGACCTTCCGCAGGGCGTCCACCTTTTCCCGGGGCGCCTTGTCGGCCTTGTTCGCGACGACGAGCACAGGCTTCGAAATCGTCCGGATCTCGGTCGCAAGCCGCGCCGCGTCGAGCCCGGCGCGGTCGATCGCGTGCTTCAGCTGCGCTTCGGTGACGCCGAGGCCGGCGACCTTCTCGTGGAGGATCCGCTCGGGCTTCGTCCCCGGGGACGCGGACATCTTCCTCTTCAGCGTGTCGAAATCCCGCTCGAGGATGCCCCGGATCCAGAGCGTCACCTCCTCGACGAGGAACTCGACGTCTTTTCCGGGGTCGTGCGAGCCCGGAGGGACGGGCCGGCCTTCCTCGTCGGTCGAGCCCGAGGCGTCGACGATGTGGAGCAGGGCCGTGGCCTGGCGGAGGTCGTCCAAGAACTTGTTGCCGAGGCCGCGGCCTTCGTGCGCCTTCGGGACGAGCCCGGCGACGTCGATCGCCTCGACGGGCACGAACCGGGTGCCGTCGACGCACGACGCGTTCTTCGGCGAGCACCCGGGAAGCCCGAGCGCCACGTGGGGGCAGGGCGCCCGGACGAACGCGACGCCGCGGTTCGGCTTGATCGTCGTGAACGGGTAGTCCGCGATCTCGGCCGGCGCCAACGTCGCCGCGGCAAAAAAGGTGGACTTGCCGACGTTCGGCTTCCCGACGAGGCCGACCTCCATCATGGCGCCGGCCGAGTGGGGGCGCGCTTCATATACTAGTCGTTGCAACGAAAAGCAGGCAAATTATTAATACGATACAAAGGAACGGGGGGGCGACCTTTATGTTGGGGACGGCCAGCGGGAGGAGGCTCGGCCTTGGCGCGGCCGTCGTGGCGCTCCTCCTTCTACCGGCAACGGGCGTCTTCGCCGCGGGCACCGCGGCCCAGGTCAAGGACCGGGCCGGCGACGCCGATCGGAAATATGACCTGCTCTCCGTGACGATCGGAAACGAATCCGCGGAAGCCTTCGACGTCGTCTTCGCGCTGCAGGAGATCCCGCGGCCCTCGCCCGGAGAGACGGCGCACGTCCTGCTCCGCTTCATCCTCGACCGGGACTCGGACAAGGACCGACTCTACGTCGGCGCGCGCCTCACGCCGGACGGGAACGCCACGTTCGAGACGGGAAGCCTCGGGCGCGACGCAAACGGCGACGACCTTCGCGACTGGACCCCGCTCGAGACGGGCCTTGCCGGCGTCGTCTCGCGGCCGGACGCCACGATCACGGTCACCGTCCCGAAGGGCGCGCTCGCGGCGCACCTTTCCGAAGGCGACGAGATCGCGGACCCGATCGGGGTCGCGTTCGTCGTGCCCGACGGCCGGCAGCCCGGCGACGCCGGGACACGGCCGCCGGCGACCGTGAAAGACATCGCACCGGACGACGGCGCCGGGACGGACTTCGTCTTTGCGATCGCGTATCTGCCCGGCGACTTCCTCGTCGCGACGCATCCTACGGTCGAAAACAACCGGCTGTACCTGCACGCAAGCTCGCAGGATCCCCAGCAGTGGATGAACGCGCTCGCGGCGGACCCGGACTCGACGGAGCGCCTCCTCCTTCACGAAGGGGACACGCTCCAAGGAGCGTTCGAGTACGGCTTCCGGGCCCTCGAGCCCGTGGGCCAATGTTTCGAAGGCACGCCGTTTGCTTTCCTCCTCGACCCGGGGCTGTTGTCGGATCTGGGCCT
Organism: Methanobacteriota archaeon; assembly: GCA_052387135.1. Classification (GTDB taxonomy): domain Archaea; phylum Thermoplasmatota; class SW-10-69-26; order JACQPN01; family JBQTJL01; genus JBQTJL01. Next base: position 3,573 of record JBQTJL010000283.1, read on the forward strand.
TTCGGCGGCCGCCGCGACCTTCGTCCTTCGCGCCGAGGTCGACACGCCGGAGGCAGACCCCGACGCGCCGGGCGCGCTCCGGAAGGACTTCGTCGAGGCGCGCCTCGTCTGGGGCGACATCGACGAAGACACGCCGTTTTCCCCGCCCGGAGACGGCGGCGACGGGAACGTCTCGACGGCCCGCGCGGACGGGATCGAGCACGGGGCGGCGAAGGACTACACGATGGCGTTCAGCGGGATCTTCCAGAACCTCTCCGAGGAGGACGACCTCGTCCTCACGGTCTCGTATTGCCCCGGAGGCCGCGTGAGCGGCGGCGGGTACCGGATCCATCTCGACGGGGCCTCGTACCTGGAGCTTCCGATATCGACGCCGTCGAACGCGGACCTCCTCGGGCTCCTTACGGATTCCGTCGACTTCGGTCCCGGCTTCGGCGTCGACTTCGAGGCGGACTTCGGCGACGACTTCCGGTTCACGGACCGGTCCGACGACGAGGAGAACGCCGACGGAGGCCGCGATGTCCCGATATTCGGCGCCTTCGGGATCCTTGCGGCTGTCGCGGCGTGCGCCGCCCTGTTCCGGCGGCGCGGAGGTGCCGGGCGTGGGCTCCGGTAGGATCTTCTTCCTCGCGATCCTCCTCTCGCTCCCTCCGTC
>JBQTJL010000284.1:0-9979 GCA_052387135.1 Methanobacteriota archaeon
CCGAGCGACGCGAGGACCCCCGAGCCGCCAAGTCTCCAAAATGCCGGAAGTGAGAAGAAAGGAGAGAGGCATTTTGGAGCGTGGCGAAGTACCTCGGGGCCCACGTCGGCATCGGTGGCGGGCTCCACAACGCGCCCGGGAACGCGAAGGCTCTGGACTGCACGGCGTTCGCGATGTTCTGCAAGTCCCAGCGCCAATGGCGGGCGCCGCCGATCCCGGCCGCGGCGGCCGCCGACTTCCAGCGGGCGATGCAGGAGAACGGGTACGCGCCCGAACAGGTCGTCGTCCACGATGCATATCTCATCAACATGGGAAGTTCCGACCGCGACACGCGCGAGAAGAGCACGATCGCGTTCAAGGTCGAGGTCGAACGCTGCGGCCTCCTCGGGCTCTCCCTCATCTGTTTCCACCCGGGGTCCCACCTTGGCGACGGAGAGACGACGGGGATGGAGCGGATCGCCGAATCTGTCGCGCGCGTCCTCGACGAGACGAAGGGCTCGAGGGTGCGCGTCCTCTTCGAGAACGCGGCGGGCCAAGGCTCGAACGTCGGGTACAGGTTCGGAGAGCTCGCGACGATGCTCGACGCGGTCGGCGACAAGCGGCGCACCGGCGTCTGCTTCGACACGTGCCACGCGTTCGCGGCCGGCTACGATCTCTCGACCGCGAAGGGCTACGATGCGGTCTTCGCCGAGTTCGACGACGTCGTCGGCTTCGACCGCCTCTTCGCCTTCCACTTGAACGACTCCGCGAAGGGCCTCGGCTCCCGCCTCGACCGCCATGCGATGATCGGGCAAGGGCTCCTCGGCAAGGAGGCGTTCCGGCTCCTCGTGAACGACCCCCGGTTCGACGAGATCCCGATGGTCCTCGAGACCTCGGACAACGACGACGATTATCGGACGGACTTGAAGACGCTTCGTTCCCTCATCAAAGGGGGGTGAGGCCGGTCATCCGGGGCGGGTGGCCTTCCACTTCACCGAGCAACCGAACGCCATCGTCTGCGGCGTCCGCACCGCGCGGCCTGCGACGAGGTCCTCGAGCGCGTCGGCAAGCTCGTGCGTCGTCGCCTTCGAGGGCTCCTTCGCGTCCGAGATCCGGCCTTGGTACGCGAGCTTGCCGTCCGGCCCGAAGAGGAGCGCGTGGGGCGTGCAGACCGCCCCGAAGTCGCGCGCCACGTCCTGCGTGAAGTCGTGAAGATACGGGAACGGGTACTGGTGCTCGTCCGCGCGCTTCATCATCTCTTCGAACGAATCCTCGGGGTACTGCGCCGCGTCGTTCGAGTTCAAGGCAAAGAACGCGACGCCGCGCTCCATGTACCTCCGGGCAAGCTCGATGAGCCGGCCCTCGTGGCCCTGCACGTACGGACAGTGGTTGCACCAGAACACGACGACGGTCCCGACGCGGCCCAGCTCTTTCGTGAGTTCGTGGCGCCGGCCGTCGACGCCCGAGAGGATGAAGTTCGGCGGACGATCCCCGATCCGGAGCTTGTACTGCTGGGCGACCGTGACCATCGTGCGCACCAAAAGGACGAGGGAGGCGACGCTACTTGACCTTTGCGCGAACGACGAAGTGACCGCCGTCGAGGACGACGCTCTGGGCGCTTCCTGCGGGGCATGGCCCGCCCTCGACGCGGAGCGTCCATTGGCCCTGCTCCGGGTCGTCCTGGAAGAGGTCCGGGTCCGTCGCCGGGCCGGACGACCGCTGCTCGCCGCTGCCGCGGCGCTCGAACACGTACGCGACGTCCGTCGCGGTCCGCACGTCGACGTCGAGCCGCATCCAGTCGTAGACGTCGTCGACGAGGAAGCCGTACGACTGCGTCTGTTCGCAGAGCAAGCGCACCGGGGCCGCGGCTTCGGTCGGGACCTCCAAGAGCTCGACCGTGCTCCCCTCGAGGCAGCCGGAAAACGGCGCGACGAGGAATACGAGGAGCGCCCACGTCCGCCGCATGGTCCGGGCAGGTCCGTCGATGTTCATAAACCTTATAGGTTCGTCGTCCGTGTCTCTTGCGTCCATGCAGATCGCGTACGTCGAGCGGGGCGACCCGGACGACGTCTCGAAGCGCGTCGCCGTCATCCTCGAAGCGCTCGGCGCCGAGGTGGCCGTCCGGACGCCGTCGCACCTCCGGTTCCGGAAAGGGTCCGAGAACGGGCGATACACGCGCGGGGGTTACATCGGGACCTACCAGCCCGTGGGCGAGGGTTCGGTCGAGGTGCGGATCGCGGTCCAGGCGCTGGTCCCGGCGCGGCTCTTCTGGTCGACGGTGGGCCTCATCGTGCTCACGATCCCGCTTCTCGTCGTTGCGCGGCTTCCCTCGACCGGCGTCGTCCTCGCGGGCGTCCTCCTCTACGGCTGGTTCCTCGGGACCCTCCTTCTCTATGTCTCGACCTTCCACGACAGCCTGCGGCTCGAGCGCCGCGTGCTCGCCGCCCTCGTCGAGGGACTCTCGCGGGACCTCGGCGCCCGCGTCTTGACCGAGGAGGACGCCGAGGAGCTCGCGATCCTCGAGGCGGAACGCGCGCGGCGGGATCTTACCGAGATCGTGCGGAAGGCGGCCGCCGAGGAGGCGCGCCGCAAGGCGGAACGGAAATCGTTCCTCGCCGCGTTCGGGATCCGCCGCACGCGCGCGCCGGCGCAGTCCCCGGACGAGATCCGGACGAAGCTCGCGCGCCTCCAGGAGCTCCGGGCGAAGCTCGCCGAACGAAAAAAGAACCCTTAAAGCCTTCTTTGCGGCTCCGGCGCGCGGGGTACCATGACGGGTCTTCCGGGTCGGGTCACGGCGGAAGCGGTCGCCACGTTCGCGTTGACGTTCATCGGGGCCGGCGCCATCCTCACGAACGAACTCACCGGCGGCGACGTGGGGCTCCTCGGGATCGCGCTCGCGCATGGCATCATCCTCGCGGTGATGGTGACCGCTACGATGCACATCTCCGGCGGCCACGTGAACCCGGCCGTCACGATCGGGGCGATGGCCACGAAAAAGATCGACGCCGCGACCGGTGGGGCCTACATCGCAGCGCAACTTGCCGGCGCGAGCCTCGCCGGCTTCCTCTTGGCGTCGCTCTTTGATGCCGACGTCGCGGACGCGGTGCGGCTCGGCACCCCGGGCGTGAACGCCGACCTCGGCGTGACGCCGGTGTTCGCGGCCTTCATCGAGATCGTGCTCACGTTCTTCCTCGTGTTCGTCGTGTTCGGGACCGGCGTCGACGCGCGGGGCGCTGGCCTCAAGGGTCTGGCGATCGGGCTCACGATCGCGGCCGACATCCTCATGGGCGGACCGCTGACGGGTGCCGCGATGAACCCGGCCCGGTGGTTCGGGACCGCGGTCGCGGGCGGCGGTTTCGCGGACGCGTGGGTCTACGTCGTCGGCCCCGTGGCCGGGGGCGTGCTTGCGGCGTTCGTCTACGACTCGCTGTATCTCAAGCGTCCGTGAGCCTACTTCTGCAGCGTGCTCTTCAGGTCCGCGACGAGGTCGTTGATCGACGCAAGGAACGTCTCGAGCTGCGGGATGAACTCCCGGAGCTTCTTCGTGGTCACGGCCCCGTTCGGCGACGGCTCGATCAAGCCCTCCTGCTCGAGGACGCGCAGGCTGTAGCGGACCTTGTGCTGCTGGAAGCCGGTCACCTCGGCGAGCTTGATGATGCCGATCGGCTCGTGGTCCATCACGGCCTTCAGCATCAGGATGTGGCGGCGGAGAAGCTCGAGCTCGCCCTGGATCCGGACCGTGATGGCGCCCGTCGTCTGCGGATCGTCCGGGCCCGGCGCCGGGGGCTTCGCGTCCTCCGTCACGACCGCGGCGAAAGCGCTTGTCGCCCTTAAACCTAAGCCTGGGCGAGGAGTACCATCACGAAGTTGAACAGGAAATGGACGGCGACCGCGGCAAGGATGCTGCCCCGCGCGATCGTGAGAAGCCCCAGCACCAGCCCCAAGACCCCGGTCGCGACGACCTGCTCCAGCGTGAGGAAGTTCGCGTGCGCGAGCCCGAACAGGCCCGCCTGCGCGGCGAGACCGACGCGGGGAAGGAGGAAGCCCCGGAAGAACACCTCCTCGCCGAGCGCGGCGCCCGCGGCAAGAAGGAACGCGAGCGGGACGTCGAGCTCCTCGACGATGCCCAACGCCCGCGGGTTCGTGGGGACCTCTCCGCCGAGGAGCTCGATGAGGACCCCGATGAGCCCGAGGACCACGAAGATCGCCGCCGTCGTCCCGACCCCCGCCGCGAGCGCCCGGACGGGCGATCGGTCGACGAGGCCGAGCCGCGCGGCGAGCGACCGGCCGTCTCCCTGCGCCGTCGCCGACACGTACACCGCGGCCGGCAGGAGGAACACCACGAGATTGAACAGGATCCCGGACACGACGTCGCCCCGCGAGAACTCCGAGATCTCTTCGAGGCTCTTGCCGAAACGGTACACGTCCTCGAGCGACCGCACCGTGTCGACGAGGGTGCCGAGGCCGAAGACGACGACGAGCGTCGTCGCGACGAGGACGAACGCGAGCGCCTGCGACGGGACCGCGGGATCCGCCGCCGTCCGCCTCCGCACGAGGTCCGCCGACGGGTCGGGGTAGAGCGCGAGCGCCGAAAGGATCGCGACGAGGGGCAGGAGGCTTGCCGCGACCGCCGCCGGCGTGTAGGCGTACCCCTGTCCGGCAAAGTAGAACGCGCGGTCCGCAAGGAACCAGGCGACGACGACGGCGGCGAGCGCCGAACCGACCCGGACGTCCGCCGGGACCCTCGCGGGCATCGGACCCGGAAGCGCGCCCGGGATAAAGATGTTGATAGGGACGCAGGGGACCCGGGCCCAACCATCCAGGGGTCCGACGGCATCCGGGCTCCTCGACGAGCCCATATTTAGGGGGCCGCCCCAACCACGACGTAGGTGAACCCACGCATGAAGACCGAGAAAGTCCTGGAAGTGGTGCACGAGGTGGGCATCCTCGCCTGCATGCTCCTCTTCATCTGGATCGGCGGCAACCTGATGAAGAGCTACAACAACGACGGTGATTTCCTTCCGATCCTCGGCGGGTTCGTGCTGATGCTCGTCGGGGCGATCGTGATCCTCAAGTCGCCCTCGCGCTGGCGCGAACGCCACGCGATCTACGTCTCGACCGCGGCCGAGCGCTACTCGGCCGAATCGAGCAAGGCCTAGACCGACGATTCCTACGCCCCGGAGTCCCGGGGCGGCCTTCCCTTTTCATGTCCCCCCTGCAGGACTCCTCGCCCCTCCAGGGTATATATGCAGACGGTGCGATACCGCCCCTCGCAGGCTGTCCCCCCGGACCCCCCTGCGCTGCTCGGGCTCATGGTCTAGTTGGTTATGACGGCGCTCTCACACAGCGCAGATCACCGGTTCGAATCCGGTTGAGCCCATCCCTCCTCGTCGGGCCTCGCTCCATGCTCGGCCGGTCTGTGGCGTCTTTTCGCGCGATGCTGCGTCGGGCTCGTCGTCCATAGCTGGGCTATGGCCTCCTCGCCCTTCTTGCCTCGCGCGAAAATCCGCTCACATCCCGGCCTGCGCGTGTCGCTCGGCCCTCCTTGTCGGCGTCTTTCGTGCACGAGCGTCTTTCGTGCACGAGCGTCTTTCGTGCACGACCGTAACCGGAACAGGCCTATCCGGGGGTCCGAGCCTGCGAGGACCCCCGGCACGTAGGGGCGAGCCAGAAGCGAGCTGATGCAGTTTCCACCGGCGCTTTTGCCGCAGGCAAAAGGGCCGCGCGTCACGCCAGCGCCTTCCGCACCTCGACCGCCACCGCCTTCCCGAGCGGAGGCGGCACGGCCTCGCCGACCATCTCGTAGCGTCGGTCGCGGCCGCCGGCAAAGACGTGGGAATCCGGGAACCCCATGAGGCGCGCGTGTTCGCGGACCGAGAGCAGTCGGTCGGCGACCGGGTGGACGAAGCGGCTGTTCCCAAGGACGGTCGGCCCGAGGCGCTGCGGGTGGAGGCGGATCCAGTTTCGCCCCCGGCGCCCGTCCGCGGCTTCGTACTCGATGCGGGCGGTGCCGGGTTTGAGGCGCCGCACCGCCGCCATCATGTTCCGCGAAAGGCGCGGCGGGTCGTAGTCGTCGACCGCGGGTCCGGCGTCGGGCTCGGCGAGGTCCCCGATCGTCTCCCACACGGTCGGGCGGCGGAGGACGAGCGGAGGCGCGATCTCGAGGTTCGAGACGAACACGCGCGTCCGCCGCGAGGGCGCCCCGTGCTCCTCGGCGTTGAGGACGTTGAACACGACCTTCGGGAAACCGGCCGCCTGGAACTCCTTCGTGAGGATCGCCGGGAGCGGCTCGTCGAGGATCCCCACCACGTTCTCCATCACGAACGCGCGGGGACGCAGCAGCCGCACGAGGCGCACGAAGTCGAGGACGAGCATCCCGGACTTGTCCTTGAACAGCCGGTCCTCGGGGCGCGGCCTGCGGTCGGCGTTCGCGGCCGTGTACGCCTCGCAGGGCGGGCCCCCGAACACGACGTCGGGTTCCGCCGGGATGGTCCGGACGCGCTGGATCGCCTCCTCGATGAGCAGGACGTCGGGAAAGTTCGCGCGGTAGCTTGCGGCCGAATGGCGGAAGTTCTCGACCGCGTGCGTCACGCGGAACCCCGCGTCGACGAAGCCGCGCGTGAAGCCGCCACAGCCCGCAAAGAGGTCGACCGCGGTGGGGGGGCGCTTCGCCATCGCGTCACAATCCGTAGAGTTCGGGCCGAAGGCGCGGCACGAGCGCCATGAGGACCGCGCTTTCGGTGAGTCGCGTCCGGTCGAGCGTGCCCCGCGTGAGGAACCCGATCGCGCCCTCGGATCGGCCGATGTCCTTGACACCCGCGAGACGTCCGATCGCTTCGCCCACGGTCTCGCCCTTCCTCACCCGAGCAAGCACCTCGTGCGGGTGGAGGAAACCGGGCCCGTGGCCGAGCGTCACGCGGCCTGCCCGGTCCACGATCGCCGCGACCTGCACGTCGAGGAGGCCCCCCGTCGACGGGTCCGGAACGAGCCCGGCCTCGATCCCCACGCCCCAATCGGCGCGGATCTTCGCCGCGGCGCGCTTTGCGCGCGTCACCGCCCCCTTCGTCGTCGCGGCGCCCCGCGGCTGTGCGGCCACGCCGCTCGACACGTCGACGCCGCGCACCACGACCTCGGGGAACTGCCGCCGAAGCACCGCGTCCACGGCCTCGACCTTCACCGGGTTCGCCGAACCCACGGCGACCTGGACCTTGCGAAGGGGCCAACCGTCCTCCCGGATCTCGCCCGCCCGGATCCGCGTCGCCGACACGGGGAGCCCGTCGAACGCAAGGACGTGCGGCACGACCACGACCGCGAGCGCGCGAAGGCGTCGGCCGGCCCGGGCGCGGTTGATCCGCGCCGCCGTCTTCCGCGTCTCCGGCGTAACGACGATCGCGGCAAACTGGGGTTCGAGCGCGCGCCCGAACGCGTCCTCGATCGGGCCCACCTCGGCGCGCCGGGCGACCCCGAGTTCGCCGAGCGCCCGGCGGAGCGCCGTCTCCCGTTCGTCGTACGACGCGACGTCCCGTTCCCGGCCGCCTCGCGCGAGCGCGTCCGTCGTGAGCCCGATGAATACCCGGTCGGCCGCCGCAAACGCCGTCGAAAGGAGCGCGCGGTGGCCGCGATGGAGCACGTCGAACGTGCCGCCCATGCAGGCCCAAGCGACGCGCCGCGGTCCGGCCACGATACCCCGAAGCGCACCGCGCGGATAAAAGTTTGAGAAGCGGGATTTCCAATGGAAGCGACCACCGATAGTATTTAAGGGCCACTGAGGATAACGAGGGGAGAACATGCTGCAGGCGAAATGCAAGGCCCCGGTCTTCCGCGACCTCATCGAGGCCGTCTCGATCCTCGTCGACGAGGCGAAGTTCCGGGTCACCGCGGACGGGCTCTCGATCCGGGCCGTCGACCCTGCCCACGTCGCGATGGTCGACCTTACGCTTTCGCGCGGCGCGTTCGAGGCGTTCAAGGGCGAGCCCTCCGACCTCGGGATCGACATCGAGAAGTTCAAGGAGATCCTGAAGCTCGCGGCTTCCGAGGACGAGGTCGAGCTCGAGCACGACGACGAAGCGAACCGCCTCGTCGTCCGGATCGGCAAGCTCGTGCGGCGGATGAGCCTCGTCGACGCCTCGGCCCTCGAGGACCCGAAGGTGCCGAACCTCGACCTTCCCTGCGAGGTCGTCCTTCCGGCGGCCGAGCTGGAGCGTGGGATCCGCGCCTCCGAGGCCGTAAGCGACCACGTCGCGCTCATCGCGAACGCGCAGGGCTTCGAGGTCCTGGCCGAAGGCGACACGGACACGTCGAGCCTGAAGCTCGCAAAATCCGAGCTCACGAGCCTCAAGTGCAAGGGTGAAGTGAAATCCCTCTTCTCCCTCGACTACTTCTCGAACATGATGAAGGCCGCGAAGAACGCGAATGGTATCGTGCTCTCCCTCGGATCCGACTATCCGGTCCGGATGCAGTTCGACATCGCCGAAGGGAACGGGCACGTGACGTACCTTCTTGCGCCGAGGATCGAATCCGAATAGGGGCGACGCGTGGACGCCGCGTTCCTCGCGCGCTATCCGTTCCTTCCCGAAGCCGCGGCCCTCGCCCGCGACCGGGGGCCCTCGCTCGAAGCGCTCCTCTCGGACCCCGCCTACGCGCGCATCCGGCGGGCCGGCCTCGAACGGGCCCGGGCCGCGATCGAGACCGGCGAGCTTGCCGCGACGCCGACCGCGACCGAGGCCGACGCGCTCTCCACGCTCCTTTCGTACCCGGTCGCCCGGATCTTGATCTCGGCCCTCGGACGCCCCCATGCGATCCGGCGCTACGCGGTCGCCGAATCCAAGCGCTTCTCTTCGCTTGCCGCGCGAGAGCCCCGCGAGACCGTGGTCCTCCTTGCGACGAGTCTCGGCCTTCGCCCGGTCGTGGGCCGGGGGTCCGACCTTTCCCTTCACTTTTCCGACTTCGTGCGGTACGCGAGCCGGTTCCGCGACCCGGACTGGAAGCTCGTGAACCAGCCCCTTGCGGGAGGCTTCGTCGCGGTCCGCGAAAGAGAGCTCGTGCGCCTCGCCGAGGAAGCGGTGCGGGCCCGCATCGAATCGGAGCTTCCGCTCGCGCTCGGTGACGAAATCCGTACACGGCTCGGGGACGAGCTGTCCCTGTTGGACGGCATCGCAAAAGCGCGGGCCGAACGATTCGAGTTCGGGGCGGGGGGCCCGGTCGACGTGGCCCTGCTTCCGCCGTGCATGCGGCAGCTCTTGGGCCAGCTCCAGGCCGGCGAGAACGTTCCGCATACGGGCCGGTTCGCGCTCACCGCCTTCCTCCACACGGTCGGGATGGGCTCGGACGAGATCATGAAGCTCTTCTCGGCCGCGCCGGACTTCAAGGAGGACAAGACCCGCTACCAGGTCGAGCACATCACCGGCACGACCTCGTCGACCGAGTACACGCCGCCCTCGTGCGGGACGATGGTCACGTGGAACGTGTGCCCGATGGAGTTCCTGCCCACCGACGAGCGGGACCGGTGGTGCACGCACCCGAAGATGAAGCACCCCTTGACGTGGTACCGGTGGGCGCTGTTCAAAAAAGGGCAGGCGCAAGCGCATGCGCAAGGGAGCGCCGGGGGCCAGGGCGAGGGCAAGGGCGAGGAGCCGCCCGCAGCGCAAACCTAAGGAACCGCACGGCGCTTCCGTATCGTGCGTCGAGCCCTCGCGGTCGTCGCGGTCTTCATCGTGTCGGGCTGTCTTACGTCGTCCGACCGGCTCCCCGCTTCCGGCTCCCGGCTCCCCGAAGGCGTCCTCCAAGCGATCGGCACACCCATCATCCAGACGCACGACCACGAGGACGCCTCGCTCCATGTGGGCAGCGCCAACATGCGGCTCGTCGCGTGGGACCCGCTGATCCCGGACGAGATCGGACGCGAAGGGTTCGCAGGCCTTCGGGTCCTCGGCGACCATGCCTACGTGGCGACGGACGGCGAGCACGCGGGGTTCCTCATCGTTGACCTTTCGGACCCGAC
>JBQTJL010000285.1:0-12563 GCA_052387135.1 Methanobacteriota archaeon
CGTGACCTGCTTCCGGCCGCACGAGACGCAATGGAACCCGAGGAGCTTGCCGTCCTTTCGGGCCTTCTTCACTTCGTCGATCGAGACGGGAAGCGCGGACGGGGCGGCGGGCATCGGCTTCACCCCGCCCGCTCGAAGACGTGGACGGTGACGCTGCCGCCGGTCGCGCCGACGTTGTGCGTGAGCGCGGTCTCTGCGTCCCGGACCTGCCGCGGGCCCGCTTCGCCCCGGAGCTGCTTGTACACCTCGACGATCTGCCCGAGGCCGGTCGCGCCGACCGGGTGGCCCTTCGCCTTCAAGCCCCCCGAGGGGTTCACCGGGATGTCGCCGCCGATCTTCGTGCGGCCCGATTCCTCGGCCTTGCCGCCCTCGCCCGGCTTCACGAACCCGAGGTCCTCCATCGCGACGATCTCGGCGATCGTGAAACAGTCGTGGACCTCGGCGAAATCGATGTCGTGTACGGCCATCCCGGCCTGCCGCAGCGCTTGCGCCGCGGCGAGCTTCGTTCCAGGGAGCGACGTGTAGTCGGCGCGGTCGGTGAGCGCGGCGATCGAGCCGGCACGTCCCGAGCCGGCGATCCGGATCGGCGTGTCCGTGAGCTCGTAGGCCTTCTCCTTCGTCGTCACGATCGCGGCCGCCGCGCCATCCGAGAACGGGCACGCGTCGTAGAGCTTCAGGGGCGACGCAACGACCATACTCTTCATCACGTCCTCCAGCGTGATCCGCTTCTGGAGGTGCGCGACCGGATTCTGGGCCGCGTTCTCGTGGTTCTTCACGGCAACATGCGCAAGCTGCTCCTCGGTCGTGCCGTACTTTTGCATGTGCGCCCGCGCCATCACGGCGTAGAGGCCGGGGAACGTCGCGCCGCACGCGCCCTCGTAGAAGTAGTCGCTGCCGTAGGCGAAGTACGACGTGGCGGTGAGGGTGTCGAGCTGGGAGACCTTCTCGACCCCGACCGCAAGGAACGTGTCCGCGAACCCCCCGGCGACGTTCACGTAGGCCTCTCGGAAGGCCGCGGAGGCGGACGCGCAGGCGGCCTCGATGCTCGTCATCGGCTTCTCGGGGATGCCGAGCGCCGTCATCACGAGGGGGCCGAGGTGCCCTTGCCGTTCGACCAACCCGAACGCGTTCGCGACGAACCCGCCGTCGATATCGGCCGGCTCGACGCCCGCCTCATCGATCGCCGCGAGCGAGGCCGCGACCGCGGCCTCCCTCATGGTGAGGTCCGGCATCTTGCCGAACTTCGTCTGGGCCGCGCCGACGACGTAGACGTCTCGCATGGTCTCGCCTCAAAAAGCGCAGGGGGTCCCTAAATAGCCTTGCTACCGGCCGCCGGAGTGCCCCGAGAGGCGCCCCGTGACCAGAGGCGCGCACGAAGGTTCAAAAGCCCCCAGCGCTACTTACCCCGGGGGTATCCCATGCGCCTGCCAGCCCTGTTCATCCTGCTCGTTCCGCTCGCGTTCTCCGGCTGCCTCGGCGGGGCCGACGAGACGCCCGTCGAGTCCTCGTCGACCACGGACGTCACGACAGGCATCGCGGCGCCCGCGCTCGAACCCGTGGTCCAGTTCCTCGAGGGCCACCAGACCTCGATGGCGCTCTCCCGGCTCGCCCACAACCAGGCGACGGAACCGATGGTCGCGGAACTCCAGCGCGAGGGCACCGTGATGACGGTCGCCGCCGCGCCGGAGTCGATGCGGGTCGAGCTCGAGTGGACGTCGCCGTCGCCCGCGACCCAGATGGGCGTCATGATCGACACGCCGCACCCGGACGAGAACAAGCTCCACACGTTCTTCGTCGGCATGAGCGACACCTCGCCGATCTGCTTCGAGATGCCCGCGGAGGTCCTCCAGCACTCGGTCGGCGAATGGGCCATCATGATCCACAACTTCGTCGGGACCGAGGTCGACTACAAGATCACGTTCACGAGCGTCGGCGGCGACGCCGTCCTCCAGACGGACCGCTTCCACATGGAAGTCGAGGACGACACGAAGGAGCGCGACGAGGCGAAGCCCGTCGACTGCGCCTGAGCCCGAGGATCAGAGCCGCCGCAACCGCACCGGCGCCCCGGCCATCGCGCCGAAGAGGCCCGCCGCGGAGCCCTCCCGCACCGCGAACTCGAGGAACCCGGCGCTCCCCACGTACGCGAGGGGGGCCTTCGGACCCACGTCCGCGAACCGGGCGGCGTAGCGCAGCCGCAGGCTCCGGCCGCCGAGGCCCACCTCGACCGCCGCGCCGTTTGGGAAGTCCGACGTGAGGTCCCCCGCGATGTTCGTGACGACGTTCCCGAACGGGTCGACGTAGATCACCTCGCCGGTCACCGAGTCGTCGGTCTTCCGGGCGGATCCGAACCCGAGCTTCGTCCAGACGTTCGCCGGTCGGCCGAGCTCGGAGGGCTCCATCCCAAGGTCGAGGTAGGTCGCGATCGGCGCGAACACGTCGCGGCCGTGGAACGTCGCCGACACCTTCGGGAGCCAGTACTCGGGGTCGTCCGCGACGTAGACCTCCTTGGCCCCAAGCGCCTCCGCCGCGGGCCAGAGGACCCCGTTGTCGGGCCCGACGAGCGTCCCCTTCGCGCACCGCACCACGATCGCAGCCCGGTCCGTGCCGACGCCGGGGTCGACGATGCAAAGGTGGACCGCCGGCGGGAACTCCCGGACCGCCTGCGCGAGGACGAACGCCCCCGCCCGGACATCCTGCGGCGGGACTCCGTGCGTGATGTCGACGACGACGGCCTCGGGATTCAACCTATAGATGACGCCCTTCACCGCGCCCGCGTACGGGCCTTCGCCGTAATCCGTCGTGAGGGTGATCATGGGAACGCGGGGACGGGCCCGGTCCGTCCATCCCCGTCATTCCCGTCCATTCCCGGCGCACTAGTTAATGGTGCTGCTGCCACGCCTGCGCGACGGTGGCGCTCGTGTGCCCGTCCGTGTACGCGGCCGAGACCGAGATCCCGACGTTCGCGCACGGGACCGAGCTCGTCGAGGCGAAGCTCACCCAGACGATCTCGCCCGTGATCACGGTCGGGACCCACGGGGTGAGCGAGAGGGGGCCCGAGGTGGTCGCGGCGACGCCCGCGATCGTGTGGGCCGGCGTCGAGACGTCCGTGACGCCGAGCTGCACCCGGTTCTGCAGGCAGGTCGCGCCGACGCCGTCCGGGGTCGTGTCGCCCGTGCCGATGAGACAAATCCGGTGGCCGGGGACCCCGAAGACGTTGAGGAACGGCTTGTGGCAGCCCGAAAGGAGCTCGCCGAGCGGCGCTCCGGTCTCGTTCCAGACGACCACGCGGCTTCCGAGCGGGTGCTGGTAGGGCGGGTCGAAGTCGCGGATCGGGGGGAGCGGCGCCATCGTCGTGTCGAGGTTCGCCTCGACGCGGAACGGGTTGCAGCGCGTGGCATCGAAACAGTTCGTGCCCCGGATGTTCACGGGGCCGCCCGTGATGTTGATCTCGACGATCACGTCGAAGAAGCTGCGGCCGCCCAGCGGGTCGCCGTTCGTCGGGTTCCGGTGCACGCCGTTGATCGCGCCCACGGAGGGCCACCGCGGGCTCTCTTCGACGATCCCCACGATGATCGGGTTCACGCTCACAAGCTGCATCGCGACGATCTCGGTCTGGATCACGCACTGGTCGAGGCAGATGCGCTGGAAGCAGCTCGGCGTCCCGGGCTGGCACGGCTGCCAGCACGCGGTCGTGCGCGGGTTGCAGGACTGGGGCGGGCAGGGCTGGATCTGCGGGTCGCAGATGAAGTTGCAGAACGTCCGCGACGGGTCGCAGGGCGGGCCGCAGACGCTCTGGCCCTCGACGCACTGGGGGTCCGTGCGGCAGACCTTCGTGGTGCCTTCGCCGTCGTCCATCTTCATGAGGAGGTCGAAGTCGGGGTCTCCCGCGGGAGGCAGCGTGCCGTTTCTCCCCGCGAGCTTGAAGGCGGCCACGCCGATCGACGAGAACGTGTCGGAGCGGGCGTACCCGAGCGTCTCGCAGATGTCCGGCTCCGTGATCGGGTCTCCATCGCCGGCGAGCGCCGGCGAGTAGGCGAACGGGACCGTCAACAGCACGAACGCTAGCGGGACACAAAACTGGAGTCGCATAGCCTCCCCTGGACCCGTACGAGTCCGGAGGCATATCAACCTGCCTAGTGTCACGGGGATTTCAAAACCGGCTCGGATGGAGTTCAGCGCCGGCGACGGGCAGCCCCCCGGTGATGAAGCCACGCGACCTCACCGACCGCTCGCAGGGGACGACGCCCACGGCCTCCGCCCCAGGCGTGGGGTCGACGGCTTCTGCGCCGGAGCATGGGCGAGGGGCGCCCGTTCCCCGACCTCGCGCCCGGGGACAGCACCGCGGTCTACCACGCCGCCGGCCTCGGCAGATTTCTCGTGGAGGTGACCGGCAGGCCCGCAGGGCGGGCGGTCGTCACAGCAATTTATATCCGGGGCCACGGGCGTCCCACGGACCTTGAAGGAGGCCCGCCCATGGCCCCGGAAACCCTTTGCGACGTGTTCCAGGAATCGGTCGCCCGGCACAGGGAACGCCCCGCGCTCAAGGACAAGGCGCAGGGCGTGTGGCGCACGATCACCTACGCGGGGTACGGGCGCTACGTCCGCGACCTCTCGCGGGCCCTCTCCGGCCTCGGCGTCGTGAAGGGCGACCGCGTCGCGATCTTCTCGAAGAACCGCCCCGAGTGGGCGATCGCCGACTTCGCGATCCTCCACTGCGGCGCCGTCACGGTCCCGATCTACGACACGTTGACCGCCGCGCAGGCCGCGTACATCCTCGAGGACTCCGGCGCGAAGGTGGTCTTCGTGGGCGGCGACGCAAACGTGGCGAAGGTCCAGGAAATGCGCGCGAAGCTCGCCGGCCTCGCCCGCGTCGTCGTCTTCGACGGGAAGGCCGACGGATGCGAATCCTACGAGGCCTTGCTCGA
Organism: Methanobacteriota archaeon; assembly: GCA_052387135.1. GTDB lineage: Archaea > Thermoplasmatota > SW-10-69-26 > JACQPN01 > JBQTJL01 > JBQTJL01. The sequence continues at coordinate 4,926 of JBQTJL010000285.1, forward strand.
GGAAGGCCGCGCCGCCGACCGCCGAGACCCGGCCGCGTTCGAGCGGTCGTGGAAGGCCGCCGCCCCTTCGGACCTTGCGAGCTTCGTCTACACGAGCGGCACCACCGGGAACCCGAAGGGCGCGATGCTCACGCACGGCAATTTCACCTCGAACGTGCTCGCCGTCGCCGAGGTCCTTCCGGTCACCGAAGAGGACGTCCTCCTGTCGTTCCTCCCGCTCTCGCACGTCTACGAACGGATGGGCGGCCATTTCCACGCGGTCCACCGCGGCGTCGCGATCGCGTACGCGGAGTCGATCGAGACGGTGCCAGGGAACCTCGCCGAGATCCGCCCCACGGTCATGAACTCGGTGCCGCGCCTCTACGAGAAGATGTACGCGCGGATCCTCGCCGGCGTCGAGGCCGCGCCGCCCCGTCGGCAGCGGATCTTCCGGTGGGCGGTCGGGGTCGGGCGCGAGTACGTGCGGAACCGCGCGGCGGGCGACAAGGTGCCGGTCGGGCTTCGCGCGAAGTTCCGCGTCGCGGACCGCCTCGTCTTCTCGAAGCTTCGCGAACGGACCGGCGGCCGGCTCCGGTTCTTCGTCTCGGGCGGGGCCGCGTTGGCGCCCGAGATCGCCGAGTTCTTCAGCGCGGCGGGCCTTTGGATCCTCCAAGGCTACGGACTCACGGAGACCTCGCCGGTCCTTGCCGTGAACACGTTCGACGCGTTCCGCATCGGCAGCGTCGGGAAGCCCGTGCCCGGCGTCGAGGTCCGGATCGCGTCGGACGGCGAGATCCTTGCGAAAGGCCCGTGCGTCTTCTCCGGATACTGGAACCTTCCGAAGGAGAGCGCGGAGGCCTTCACCGAGGACGGGTGGTTCAAGACCGGCGACATCGGACGGATCGACACCGAAGGCTTCCTTTTCATCACGGACCGGAAGAAGGAGCTCCTCGTCCTCTCGAACGGGAAGAAGCTCGCGCCGCAGCCCGTGGAGAACGACCTGAAGCAGCTCCCGATGGTCTCGCAGGCCGTCCTCGTAGGGAACGGCCGACCCTACGTTACGGCGCTCCTCGTCCCGGACCGCGCCGCGTGGAAGGCCCGCGGGCTCGACGAGGCATCCGCGCACGCCGCCTACCAGAAGGAGCTCGACAAATACAACGAGCGGCTGGCCCGGTTCGAGCAGATCAAGCGGTTCGCGCTCCTTCCCGCCGAGCTCGCCCTCGAGACGGGCGAGCTCACCCCGACGCTCAAGGTGAAGCGCCGTGTCGTCGACGAGAAGTACGCGGACGTGATCCAGGGCCTATATCCCTCATGAAGAACGCCGCGCGCCTGCTCGTCGCCGCGGCATCCGTCAGCGCAGGCTGCATCGGGGGCGGTCCGCCGGAATCGACGCCGGACGGCCCGACGACCATCGCTTCGTACCCCTGGGGGATCTCGGACTGCGCCTACGTGATCGCCGTCGCACAGGCGGACGCCGCCGCGCTCCAAGAACGGCTCCCGACGGGGTTTGCACCGCGGCGGATCGACGCAGGCGGCCTCGCGGAGATCCACTTCGACGCCTACGCCTGCGCCGAAGGCCAATGGCTCGACGGCGAACGGCTCGCGCCGCTTTCGTACGGGAGCGTCTACGTGCCCGTCGAGGCGCCGGCCGCGCTTCGCGAGGACGGCTACGAGGCGTACTTCGTGAAGTTCGACTTCCTGCTGCCGGACGCCGGGCGGCGGGACCGGCTCGAGGCCGCGGGTCTTCCCGCGCGGGACGGCGAGGCCCGGGTGTCCGCCACTCCGGCCGGCGCCGCCGGCGTCGCGGTCGATGCCGCGCTTTCGCTGGTGCCCGACGTCGGGTTCGCGTTCCGGGGCGCGGCCGGGCCGCCCGAGGGGCAGGACGTGCCGCTCCCGTTCGTCGAGTACACGCCGCTTTCCGGAGGCGGCCTCGCGCGCTGGCACGCACGGCTCCATGACGCGACGACCTCGCTCGGCACCGGCGTCCTCGAGGTCCGCGGGTGGCCGGCCGACGTCCTCGGGGCGCCCACGGTGCCCGCGACCTTCGCGACGGGGCGGTGGAACCTCGACGAGGCGGACGTCGCGTTCCCGATCCCGTGGCCGTGACGAGGGGTTTATGCGGCCGGGGCGGCCTTCCTCGTCGTGCGCGCGGGTCCCGGACTGCTCCTTGCCCTGCTCGTCTCTCCGGCCGTGGCCGGATGCATCCGCCCGTCGACCGACACCGACCCGGAGGCCATCGCCCTGATCCCGCCGGGCGCGATCGAGGTGCCGACCTACACGATCCAGGACCAATGGGTCTACCGGTCGAAGGTCCGAGGCCACGACCACCTCATCGTCCGCGTCATCGGCGACACCGCGGAGGTCGGCGGCGTGCCCGTGTACACGCTCGCGCAGGGGCGGTTCGTCTGGAACGAGACGAAGAGCGACTTGAACCGGATCGACGAGCGCGGGGAAGAGCGGCTCTTCGAGTTCCCGCTTGCGCCCTCGAACGCGACCCGGCTCACGGTGCCTCGCGGCACGATGCCCGCGGTCCCGGTCGCGAAACGAGGCGCGGACGGCGGCGTCGAAGTCGAGGCGTGGTACGCGCCGTCCGTGAAGCGGGCCGCGAAGCTCGTGCGATACGACGCGGGCGCGCCGGTCGAGGACTGGGAGCTCGTCGCGTACGACGCCGAGCGTTCGAGCGAACCGCGGATCGAGTCGTTCGGCCGCGAGGACCGCTGGACACAGGTCGCAGGCGGCCGCGTCGAGTTCGCCTTCGAGGTGGGGCCCGAAGCCCAAGACCTTCACTTAGGATTCCGGTACGCGCGCCCGACGGGCCGCGAGGCGCTCACGCTCCTCCTATTCGACCCGCGGGGAAACCAGATCCCGACGCCGGAGACGGCGCCCGGCGAGGTCGCCCTCGACCTTTTCTCGTTCCCGGGCGCCGGCACGTATCGCCTGCAGATTGGCGCGACGGGCCCGACGCCGCCCACGACGTACTCGTACCAGGTGGACGTCTATTATTGAACGGCGTGTAGCGGCCCTTCGGGCCGCGCGGGTAGCGCTCGCTGCGCGAGCGCGCGTGTAGGCCGCTTCGCGGCCGCCGGTGACGTCCACGCGGCGCTTTTCCGGTGACGCCACCGGCGCGAGCGAGCGAAGCTCGCGAGCTACCCGCGCGGACGTACAGGAGAGGGGCCACCCGCGCGCGCCGAAGGCGCGCTACCGGCCGCTTTAATACTCGGACGGCTTTCTATCGCCCGTGCCCCTCGTCGCCCCGGACGCGCTCGATTTCATCCGCCGCTGGAGCGCCGCCGAGGACGGCGCGCTTGCCGCGCTCTCGAGCGAATGCGACGCGAAGGGGATCGCCCACGTGATGCCGGAGGAGGGCCGGTTCCTGGAGCTCATCGCGCGCGCCGCGAAGGCACGGCGCACGATCGAGACCGGGCCGGGCTTGGGCTACGCTTCTGTCTGGATCGCCCGCGGCACGGGCCCGGAGGGCTTCCACGCGGTGGTCGAGGAGACGCCGGAACGCGCGAAGGAGGTGCTCCGCTGGTTCCGCGACCTCGGGCTCTCGGACCGCCTCGAGGCGATGCACGGCGACGTCCTCTCGGTCCTCCCGACGCTGCCGCAGGACGGCTTCGACCTCGTGTTCCTCCACGGCGACCCCCGGCTCCACCGCGTCGCGATGGGGGACGCGATCCGGATCCTCGCGCCGGGCGGCACGCTCGTCGCAAACGGCGTCCTCGAGGCCCCGCCCGAGGCGCGCGAGTCGGTCCAGGCGTTCCTCCGCGCCGTGCACACGGACGCCGACTTCACGACGCTCGTGCTGCCCCTCGGGACCGGGCTCTCGGTCTCCGTGAAGCGCCCGTCCCGGACGCTTCCGAAGGCGATGGAAGTCTAGGAACCACGGGAACGAGGGACGGGGGACGAGGAACGGGGGAGAACGGGGAACGGGGGAGGACGAGACACGGGGCAAGCGAGACCCTGATTCTTCCTCATTGCCCGTACGACATCCGGCGCACTGCGCACCGCGTACCCCGTACCTCGTACCGCGTACCTCGTACCCATCACTATTTCTTCGGTAGCGCTCGCAGCACCGACTCGACCACGCCCTCGATCGCCTTTGCCGCGGGCGCGTCGGCGCGTTCGAGGACGAACAGTTTGCCTTCGTCCGCAAGGCGCACCATCGCGGGGTCGAACGGGATCCGGCCGAGGAACGGCACACGGTATTGCTTCGCCGTCGCCTCGCCGCCGCCCTTCCCGAAGAGGTCCGCCTCTTCGCCGCAGTGCGGGCAGACGTAGCCCGCCATGTTCTCGACGATCCCGAGGACCCTCAACTTCACGGTCTCCGCGAACCGGATCGACTTCCGGATGTCCTCGACCGAGACCTCCTGGGGCTGCGTCACGATGATGGCGCCGTCCGCCTCGGGGATCGACTGCGCGATCGTGAGCGGCTCGTCGGAGGTCCCCGGCGGAAGGTCGATGACCAGGAAATCGAGCGGCCCCCACTTCACGTTCGAAAGGAACTCGAGGATGAGGCTCATCTTCATGGGGCCCCGCCAGACGATGGCGCGGTCCTCGGTGTCGAGGAGGAACCCGGCACTGATCACCTTGATGCCGCCGGGCCCGTCGACCGGGATGATGGATTCGCCTTCGCCCTCGACGGGCGCCCCGCGAAGGCCGGTCATCGTGGGGATGTTCGGGTTCGTCACGTCGACGTCGCAGAGCCCGACCTTGTGGCCGCGTCGCGCCAGCGCTCCCGCGAGGTTCGTCGCGACGGTCGATTTTCCGACGCCGCCCTTGCCGCTCATCACGACGAGGACGTGGCGGATCTTCTCCAGCGTCTCGACCATGCGGAGCCGCTGCTCGGCCTGTTTCTGCATCCGCGCCGCGCGGGCGTCCATCATCGGGAGCCCGGGCCCGGTCGCGCCTCCCCCCGGACCGACCGGAAGGCCTGCGGGAGTCGACACGACCAAGGCTAGGGTGCCTTCGTATAAAGGCGTTGGGGGTCGTGCGCTTCGCATGGCTGGCCCAAAGCCGAAGGACGCACACCGCGAATGACACGCCGAAGACCAAATAGCAGGGAGAATCATTCGGGTGATGGGGGCAGAGCATGCGGTCGGGGGTCGGAATCGGCATCGTAGCAGGGCTTCTAGTATCGACGGCGATTCTTCCATCCGCGGCCACCGAAGATGAACGGCCGGCGCTCGTCCCGGACCAGGTCGTAGTAATCTTCCGGAATGCGATTCCGCCCGGGTTCGACGTGGATGCAGCAAGCTACGGGGCAGTCATCGATCGCAGCGATGGTCTCCGCTTCGTAACCATCAAGACGAATGCCGTGGGCAAGACGCTCGATGACATGCGGCAGCGTCCGGACGTCCTCGACGCATATCAGGCCCGGTACCTTTATCCGCTGATGATTCCCAACGGTCCGTACTTCGGCTCGCAATGGGGGGCTTCTGCGATTGGCCTGCCCGGCGCCTGGGGCGCGACGGTGGGCAGTCACAGCGTGAAAGTCGCTGTTCTCGATACTGGAATCGACATGACGCATCCCGACTTGACGGCAAATGTCCAGCTCGGGGACGCGTCGTGCGGACCGAACAAGAACTTCGCAAACTCGGCGACAATCGATTACCCCGGTCCCAATGTAGCCGGAATCGTTGGGGCGGTGATCGACAACGGCGTAGGCGTTGCCGGCACAAGTCAATCCTGCATCATGGACGTGAAGGTCCTCGAGAATTGCGAGCTCAAGAGACTGCTGAATACGTGCGAGTCGCCCTCTACGGGACAGCGGGCCGCCTTGGGTGTCGAGTGGGCGGTAACGCACGGGGCCGACATCGTTTCCATGAGCTTCAGGACGATGATTCCTGATCCCGCCTTGGCCGCCGCCTTGGGTAGCGCCTGGGGGGCGGGGCTTGTGCTCGTCGCCGCGGCCGGCAATGAGGAATGCCCAACGGGAGGGGAAAACGTGGCCTTCCCTGCGAGTCATCCGCAAGTGATGGCCGTCGCTTCGCTCGACGACGCCAGCTCGATCTCCTACTTCTCGAGCTGCGGTTCGAACGTTAAAGTTGCGGCGCCCGGACGAGCGATTTGGAGTACGCACACGCCGGGTGGCGGCTACGCTTCCTACACCGGTACAAGCTTCGCCGCGCCGTTCGTGAGCGGGGTTGCGTCATTGCTGCTTTCCGCGTTTCCGACGCTGACGAACGAGCAGGTCCATTGCCTCGTGGAGGGAACGGCCGACGACTTGGGCCCGGCCGGCTGGGATCCCGTGTTCGGGTTTGGCCGGCTTAACGCCACCTTCGCGCTCACCGCGGCCATCGATCCGTCTGGAGTCGGTTGTTGAACAAACCGCCGCCTAGGAAAGGTCATAGGCCAATGTGACGTAGTCCCAGCCCGTATCCGATGCGACGGTGACCCCCTGTATTTTCGTGATACCTGCGACGAAGACCCCGCCGGTCGTGGGCGAGGGACTTGCGGAGATTCCCCTATCATGGTCGGAGGTGGGACCGTTGTAGCGAACGATGCCTCGCTCCTCGCCCGTTCCCATGTCGTATGCACTCGTGATGATGTCGCGCTGTGGAGAGCCGACGGTGGCACGGGTATCCAACCCCTCTGCGTATCCAACTGCGAATACGATTCCATCCTTCACCGAAGCCCGCACAGTGGATGCGGAGCCAGTGCCGTAGGTTCTGCGCCATTGTTCATCGCCCGTACTCCGATCATACGAAATCGTCGTTAGCGTTTCTTTGGCGCGTCCCGTCACGAAGATGTCATCGGCCCCGGGAAGCGCGAATATGTCTAACGCCATGTCGATACTCGTTCCCTCCGTATTCATGCGGGAGATCCACAGCATCGGTCCAGTTTCCGCGCCGTATGCGACCGTCGCGTAGTCCCAATTCGTTCCCATACCGACATCGGCCCCGGTTACGAACACGGCCTCGCCCGCAACAGCGAGGCCCAAGCCGAAATCCAGACTGCTTGCCGGGCCATCGTACCGGGTCGCCCACGCTTGCGTCCCGTTGGCAACATAGTAAGCCGCGGTCGCGTAATCCAAGCTCGTGATGCCGCCGTCGCTCGTGCCCGCGACGACCACCAACGTCCCATTTGCGGCAAGAGCGATCCGGAGTGGCCGGTCGGCACCGCCTACGCCATCGTACCGTGCGACCCAAGCTTGCACGCCTGTCGCCCCATCGTATAGTAAGGTTGCATAATCGGGCCCGGAACCGAGGCCTTCGCTGAGGCCCGTTACAAAAACCGCCGTGCCATCGGCAGACACCACGACGTCAGCTCCCCCGTCTAGTCCAGTCGCCGGGCCGTCATACCGCGCGAGCCATTGGACCGAACCATCCGCCGCGTCCAGTTTGAGCGTCACGAAATCCAGTCCCGTCCCGCTTCCTGTGCTGCCGCCAATCACGTAAACGGCTTCGCCATCCGGGCTGACGCCAAGTGCTTGCCCAGAATCGGAGCCGTTCGCGGGCCCGTCGTACCGCGACACCCATGTTTCGGCGCCGGTGGTCGCATTGTATGCGACGGTCACCACGTCGCGCCCGCCGTTGCCGCACCCGTATCCGGTCACGAAGACGGTCGCACCGTCCGGACTCACGGCGATGTCCGCGGCCACGTCCGGGCTCAAGGCGAGGCCCCAGGGCGGCTCGCCCGCGACGCATCCCACGCTCG
>JBQTJL010000286.1:0-2249 GCA_052387135.1 Methanobacteriota archaeon
CGAAGAAGACAGCGAACGCTCGATCGTGAGACGCAACGATTCGGCAGGACTGCGCCTGAAACATCTCGTCCAACCACGCGCCTTCATAAACCAGACACCGCATCCAAGCGGCAGACCTACATAGGACATAGGAGTCGTTCAAGCCGACCGCTCGGGCGCTGCGGCGCCCTCGCGGCGGCTTAACTCCGTCGTTAGACTGCCAGGCCACATGTGACCGAGGGTGGAGCAACGCCAGCCGACTGCCGGAGCCGGCGAAATAGGATATGGCTATATACAGTAAAGTGCTTTTCACTTTACAAAGCCGACGAGCATCGGAGCGCTTTACAATGCCCCAGATCCGGAACATCTGGAAAGAATACGGCCTCTCCGGGAACCCGTACCACACGGACCACCTGGAGGCCACGTCCGAGGACGCGGCGTTCTACGTGCGACGAAACGACGAGGAGGCCGAGCTCGGGACCTTCGTCGTCAGCGAGGACCACGGCGCCGTCTTCGTGGAGGGCCACGTGGGCGTCGGGAAGACCACGTTCGTGAACCAGACCCAGTACCTCGCGTTGCAGCAGAAGGGCGCGCCGCGCCTGCTGCCCAGCACGAGCCTCGTCGAGATCCAAGGGACGACGAGCCCCGAGAGCCTCGTGCTCTCCATCCTCGGCGCCGTCCTCAAGGCGCTCGGCCATCACGTGCCCGGCATCGAGGAGGACAAGCGGTTCCAGAGCCTCGAAGCCTACACCAAGCAGGCGCGCATCACGAGCTGGACCGTCGGCGGGTCCGTCGCCGGCACCGGCGCCACGGTCGGCAAGGGCGTCACCGCCACCGAGCCCCCGACCGTCACGCTGCAGGCCCTCCAAGCGCTGCTCGCCGACGCGTCCACGCTCGTGGCAGACCACGACTTCGACAAGGTCGTGGTCCTGTTGAACAACCTCGACAACGTGGACGAGCGCCACGCGTTCGGCCTGCTCCACGACCTGCGCGACACGCTCCTCGGGCGCGATGGGTGGATCTTCGTGCTGGCGGGCCCCGTGGGCATCCGCACCTCGCTCGCGAACGAGGCGGGACACCGTCGCCTGAGCGAGCGCATCAGCCCCAGCCCCGTCGTGCTCGGGCCGCTCCCCAAGACGGGCGTCCACGAGGTCATCCGCAAGCGCGTCGAGGCGCTGCGCCTGCACGACGACGTCGAGCCGCCCGTGCCCGCGAAGGTCATCGACGTCCTCTACGACGCGAGCGGCGGCGAGATCCGGTACGTCCTCAACCGCGCCGACGGCATCGCGCGCATCGTCGCCAGGGACCTCCCCGTGACGGGCCCCATCGACGAGGACGTCGCCATCGCGGCGCTGCACAAGATCGTGCGCGACCACATCGAGAGCCTCGACCTCACCGAGCGGCAGGAGGAAGTCCTCACGGCCATCGCCAAGGCCGGGAGCGTGCGGCCCAAGGACTACGAGGCGATCGGACTCAACAGCGCGCAGGCCTTCAACGAGTACCTGAGCCCCTTCTTCAGCAAGGGACTCGTCGAGCGCGAGCAGTCCGCGCGGGCGACCGTGTACACGCCCCGGGGCGACATCGTGATGCACTATGCGGGGGTGCAGCAATGATGGGGCAGTGCAGTCATGCCGGGTTGCGGCCAGACTGCAACGTTGACCGCCAATCGGCTCTTGAGGGACGCCCGAGAGTGGAGGCCGTCAAGCCATGACTTCCGGGGACGACGGAATCGAGAGCGTACTCGAATTGGGGAGCGACGGGACGTACCCGCGCCGATACACCTTCCAAGCCAACGTAGACACCCCCCTACATCGCTGGTACCGGATGACCGCAGCCTTCGGGTATCCGCTTGTGGAGGACATTCTCGACCACCTGTCGCTAGCGAAGGGCGCGATAGTCCTCGATCCGGTCTGCGGAACCGGCACGGTGCCCGTGGTTTGCCAATCCCGTGGTCTGGAGAGCATCGGCATCGAGCTCAACCCGTTCCTTGCGGACTTGTCTCGGCTCAAGACCAGCGCCCACCAGTTGGGTCTAGAGGAGTTGGAGCCCAATCGTCCACGGATCATCCGCCTCGCGCGGAAACTCGCAAAAGGCTATGGGAAGCTCTCGGTCGGAGAAATCGGCCGAGTCGTTCCGCTTCCTAAAAAAATGAGACCGGAAACGGCCAAGTCGGTCGAACCCGTTCCGGTCCAGGAGGGACGGGTATGAGGCGCAGGAAGTTCTCGGCCGAGGCGAAGAGCCAGATCGTACTCCTGGGGCTCCGGACGCCG
>JBQTJL010000287.1:0-17097 GCA_052387135.1 Methanobacteriota archaeon
GGGCCGGGCCGAGCTCCTCGAGGTCCTGAAGGCGCGCCTCCTCTCCTACGTCTTCGACGAGCACGAAGCCGAGCACCGGTTCGACGAGCTCGTATCCGAGATCGCGGCCGGACGGCTCGATCCGTACTCGGCCGCGGACCGCGTCTTGGAGGCGGTCGGCCGACGGAAAGGGGACAGGAAGGAGAGGGGACCGGAGTGACCCTTGTCGTGCCACTCCGACCCTTCCTTTCCGCCTTTCTCCTCCTTTCCATCATGACCAGCGGCTGCATACGCGTCGGCGGCGAGCTTGCCGCCGCGACCTACACGGACCTTCACCGCGTCGGACCGGGCGACGCGACCGAGTTCGCGCTCTACGTCGAGAACGGGGACGACGAGCCCGCCGAGTTCGGGCTCCGGCTCTACGGCCACCCCGCGGCGTGGCGCATCGGGTTCGAGCCGGAACGGCTCACGCTTCCTCCGGGCGGTGAAGGACACGCCGTCGTCCGCGTGACGCCCGACGTCGAAAGCCCGCACGGGCTTACCCGCGTCACCGTCGGCGTCCTCGGCGAGGGACGCCTCGCCCTCTTCGGGCTCTACGTCGAAGTGGTCGACCCGCCCCCCGAAGCGCTTTCGCCCGGGCTCGGCGCGAAGGTCCGCACCGTGGGCTTCTACGACAACGGGACCGTCTTCTACACGAACATGGCCGGGGTCGTGGAGAACGCGGGACTCCGGTTCCACCGTCTCGGCGACGAGCCCGCCGACACGGATCCCTTGAAGGTCTACGTCGGGGGCCGCCGCGGGACCCCGCCGCCCGAGCCGTACAACGCCTCGGGCTATCGGCCCGTGATCCAAGGCTTCGACGAGCGCCTCCGCGGGATGCGCGCCGGCGAGACCCGCTTCGTCCACATCGCGCCCGAGAAGGCATACACGCAGCCCGGGAACGAGGACCACGTGCTCTACGGCGAGCCCTTGAATTTCCTCGTCGAGGTCGTGAGCGTCGACGACCTCGGGGGCCCCGATTGTGGGTTGCCGGTCTGCCTGCCGCCCGGACGCTGATCCACGAGCGCGTTCACGGAGGCGAAGGCGGAGGCGGAGGCGAAGGCGACGAAGGACGAAGGCGAAGGACACGACGGGCCCCGATGCGTTTGCCCTCGCCATCGCCGTCTTCGCCCTCGCCCGCGCCATCGCCTTCGCCCGCGAGGCAGCCAATCCGCTGGCAAAGGGTGCGATTTATATTAGATAAGTGGGATTCGGACCGGTCGGTGGTGGATACCGTGAGTCCGAACAATCCCGCTCTGTTGTCGCTCGTCGCCCTGTCCCTCCTCGTCGCCGGATGCACCCAGCCCGCCCCCTCGCCGGACGGCGACGACGGCGAGACGCGCGAGGGCTTCAACGCGGCCGGCGCGAAGGTCCTCTGCCCCGGCGAAGAAGCCGAGGAAGCCGAGACGATGGTCTCCGGCCCTCAACCGGCCCCGTCCGCCATTCCCTTCATTTCCGACATTTCCGCCATTTACGGCGTGTCGGCCCAACCCGGCGACCCGACCCTCATGGTAAAGATCGGGACGCTGCTTCCGCTCACCGGAAACCTCGCGGCGTACGGCACGAGCGGCCGGAACGCGATCGACCTTGCCGCCGACCAGATCAACAACCTCACGAGCGTCACGGGGCTCCGCGTCGAGATCGTGCACCGGGACGGGCCCGATGCGACGCAGGCCCCGAATGCGATGGACAGCCTGCTCAATGAGCGCGTGAGCGCCGTGATCGGCGCCTACTCCTCGGGGGTCACGGGCTCGATCCTCGACAAGGCGAAGGAGAACGAGGTCCCGGTCGTGACCCCCGCGAGCACGGCGCCGGACTTGACGATGCGCGAGAACGACGGCCTCTTCTTCCGGATCCCGCCCTCCGACACGCTGCAAGGCCAGATCCTCGCCCGACTCGTTTACGACGCCGGGTGCCGCACGGCGGGGCTCCTTGCGGTGAACAACGCGTACGGGACCGGCCTTGGCGACGTGTTCCGGGACCACTTCACGCGGATGGGCGGCAACGTGACGCGCTACGTGAAGTTCCTCGAGAACCAGGCCGTCTACTCATCGGACGTCTCGCAGGCCGCCCGGGACGCCCCCGACGCGGTCGTGTTCGTGGGATATCCGGGCGAGGGGAAGGTCGCGCTGAAGAACGCCTACGAATCCGGCGCCATGGAGGATTCCGTGTTCTTCTTCAGCGAGGGCGTGTTCGACTCCTCGTTCGTCGGCGCCGAGAAGGGCGTCGGAAAGGACGCGGACGGGAACTTCATCCTCGCAGGGCTCCGGGGGACGACGCCGGTGAACAACATCGAAGGCCAGAACTTCACCGGGGCGACCGCGAACTTCACGGAAAGCTACCGGGCCCGGCACCGGGAAGCCCCCCGCCTCTTTGCGACCGAAGCCTACGACGCGACGGTCGAGATCGCGCTCGCGGCGCTCCACGCCGGATCCTCGGAAGGCGCCGGGATCCGGGACTCCCTCCGGACCGTCGTGAACTCGCCGGGGCCGAAGACCTCCGACCTCCGCGTGGCGCTCACGCTCGCGAAGGCCCGCCAGGACCTCGATTGGATCGGCGCGGCGGGCGACTTCGACTGGGACGAAAAGGGCGACCCCGAAGGCGGCGTCTACGCCTATTGGCGGGTGACCGAGGCGGGCGGCGTCGAGCCGTACCAGAGCGGCTTCCGGCTCCCGTGAACCGCCCTATATAGTCGTTGTTGCCTAGCTAAATCTAGTCCGGGCACTATCTCACGCGCCAGATTTCGAAGAGGAATCGGACATGGTAGACCTCGAGGTCCGGCGCGGTCAGATCCAGAGTGTCAGCGACGACGCGATCGTGGTGGGCCTCTTCCAGGGCGCGAAGAAGCCGACCGGCGCCGCCCAAGCCGTCGACGCCGCCTGCGGCGGGCTCGTCTCGACCGTGCTCGCAAGCGGCGACTTCAAAGGGAAGCTCGGCGAGACGGCCGTGCTCTACCCGCAAGGCCGGTTCGCGGCGACGCGCATCCTGCTCGTCGGCCTCGGGCCCCAGGACAAGTTCGAGGCCGACGCGGCGCGCCGTGCCGCGGGCCGCGCCGCCTCCCGCCTCGTCGCCTCCGGCGTCACCTCGTTTGCGACCGCGATCCACGGCTCCGGGCTCTCCGGAACGGACTCCGAGGAGCTTTCGCAGGCGGTCGTCGAGGGGACCCTTCTTGCCGCGTACAAGTTCAAGCGCTACAAGTCGCCCCCCGAGGACGGCGCCCCCGAGACGGAGCTCCGGCGGGTCGTCCTCGTCGAGGCCGAAGGGAACCGGATGGCCGCGGTCCGGCGCGGGGCGAAGGCCGGCGAGATCATCGCGACCGCCGTCGTCCTTGCGCGGGACATCGCGAACGAGAGCGGGCGCCTCGCCGCCGCGCGCGTGATCGCGGACCGCGTCGCGATGATGGCGAAGGAGACCGGCATCCGCTGCACCGTCTACGACAAGCGCGGCATCGAGAAGCTCGGGTTCAACGGCCTTCTTGCCGTGAACCAAGGGTCCGCCGAGGAACCGCGGTTCGTGGTCCTCGACTACAACCCCGCGGCGAAGGACTGCATCGTGATCGTGGGGAAGGGGATCACGTTCGCCTCCGGCGGCATCAGCTCGAAGCCCGGCGAGAACATGGAGAAGATGAAGCACGACAAGTCCGGGGCCGCCGCGGTCTTCGGCGCCGTGAAGGCGGCCGCCGAGCTCGGCGTGAAGATGCGCGTCGTGGCGCTTGCCCCGCTTACCGACAACCTGCCCTCCGGCACCGCGCTGAAGCCCGGGGACATCGTGAAGTCCCACAACGGGAAGACGATCGAGGTCGTGAACACGGACGCGGAAGGGCGGATCATCCTCGCGGACGCGCTTTCGTTCGCCAAGGAATACAAGCCGAAGGCCGTGATCGACGTCGCGACGCTCACCGGCGCCTGCGTCGTGGCGCTCGGGAACCACGCGACCGGCATGATGGGGACCGACCGGAAGCTCCTGGAGCGCGTACGGAACGCCGGCGAGGCGTGCCACGAGCGGGTCTGGGAGCTCCCCTTCTATGAGGAGTACGACAAGCAGCTCGATTCCGAGGTCGCGGACGTAAAGAACGTCGGCGGCCGCGAGGCGGGCACCATCACGGCCGGTCGTTTCCTTGCGAAGTTCGCAGGCGATTATCCGTGGGTCCACCTCGACATCGCCGGCACCGGCTGGACCGAGCGCGGGAGCCAGTTCAACTCGGACTACACGCCGATCGGCGCCTCCGGGGTCGGCGTCCGGCTCTTGGTCCAGCTCCTCCGGGACTGGTCCCGCTGAAGGTCCGCGCAATCCGGAGTTTGCGTCTTCAATAGCCAGATTCGGCTACCTTTTGAGGTCGGGCCGCCACTACCGTCTGGACGTGGTGTGGCGCCTCGGGCCTGCGGCGCAGGCCGAGGCGGGCTATCGTCCCGATGACAACGAAGCGGGGGTAAAAGGGCTTCCAAGGGGAAAACAGCCCCAAAGCCGCGGGCGCGTGGCCCGCGGCTTTGGTCCCTATCGCGGGCGGACAATCGTCTCTCTCCATGAGCCTCCCTGTCCGCCCGCCACACGTCCTCCTCGGGCCTCGCGCCGGGCTCGGCCCGTCCCCGGAGTCTTTTGGCGCATGGCGGCGTCGGGCTCCTCGCAGATAGCGACGCTATCTGCTCGTCGCCCTCCTTGCCCTGCGCCAAAATCCTCTCGGGGCCGGGCCTGCGCGCGCCGCGAGGCCCTCGTCGTCCGCCTCCCCCCGCCAGTTCACTCCGGCCCCTCATCACCTTTCTCCTCTCACTTTAGAGCGCGGAGTAGAGAGGAAACGCTACATAGGCAAACAGTAGTTTGGGGGCCGACAGGATGTCGGAACGCGTCCTCCCGCGGGAGATCGGCTACGAACGGCTCGAACGCTACTTGAAGATCCTCGCCCACTCGAACCGGCTCGAGCTCCTTTCGCTCCTTCGGACGCCTCGGACGCTGGACGAGATCCGGCTCACGCCTTCGCCGTCGCAGGCCGGCGAGAACCCGGAGCGGAACATCTCGCGGCAGGCCGTCCAGAACCACATCGACCGCCTGCTCGAGGCGGGCCTCGTGCGGGTCGGGATGACGGATCGCAAGGGGACGCGCGCGCACCACGAGTACGTGGTCGACCATGCGCGGCTCTTCGCCGTCGTCGAAGAGCTTCGGAAGGTGTCGACCTTCGAGGCGAACGTGCCGCTCGACCCGTTCATGACGGAGGGCCTTCCGGAGGCCCGCGAACGCGACTGGCAGGAGGGCGCGAAGCTCGTCCTCGTCCACGGGATCCACGAAGGCAAGGCGTTTCCCCTTCGGCAGCAGGACGTGAAGGCGCCCCGCGGCTGGGTGATCGGGCGCGCGGCGGACGCGCACATCTCGCTCGAGTACGACCCCTACGTGTCGACCGAGAACGCCGAGATCATGCAGGTCGGCGCGAAATTCCGGCTCCTTGACCTTCGGACCTCGAAGAACGGGACCTTCGTGAACTGGCAACGGATGCCGGTCGGCGGCGAGGTCGTGCTCGCCGGCGGCGACATCATCGGCGTCGGGCGGTCCTTGCTCGTGTTCCGAGAGAGCTGACCAACGCCTCCCGCATCTCCCCCGCGCTCTGGTAGCGGCGCACGGGCTCCTTTTCCAGTGCGCGGGTCGCGACGCCGACGAGCGCCGGGTCCGCGCCCGCGGGCGCCGCCCGAGGCGGGTCCTCGAGGATCGCGCGCCGGATCTCGAAGGCGCTCCGGGCCTCGAACGGGAGGTAGGTCTCGCCGCTTGCCATATGATAGAGGATCGCGCCCGCCGAGTAGAGGTCGGACGCGGGGGTGAGCGGGAGCCCGCGGACGGCCTCCGGGCTCATCGTCGCCGGCGTCCCGCCGGGGAAGCCCGGCTCGTCGAGGCCGGACGCGGTCGCGTGCGCGTCCATCCCGAGTGCCAAGCCGAAGTCCGCGATCTTCGCCTCGCCTTCGCGAGTAAGGAGGACGTTCCCGGGTTTGAGGTCCCGGTGCAGGATGCCTTGCCCGTGGACGCGGGCGAGCCCGGAGAGCATGTCCGCAAGGATCCCGGCCGCTTCGTCCGGCGGCAGGGCCCCGGCGCGCGCCAGCATCTCCGCGAGGGATCCGCCCTCGACGTATTCCATCACCATGAACGGCGTCCCGGAGAGGTCGCCGAAATCGAAGATCCGCACGACGTTCGGGTGGTCGACGCCGGCCATCGTGCGGGCCTCGTGGAGGAACCGGCGGACGGCCTCCCGGTCCGCGGCGCGGTGCGCGTGGAGGACCTTGAGGACGACGCGGCGCCCGAGCGTCTCGTCCGTCGCGAGGAACGCCCGGCCGAACGACCCGTCCCCGAGCAGGCGGTCGATCCGGTACCGGTCCGCGACGACGTCGCCGGGCCCGATGCGGGACGCGTCGTCCCGCCGGTCGGACCCGCGCCCTTCGACGAGCCGCGTAAGGAGCGCGTGCTCGGAGACCGAGATCCCGAGCCGGCCCCGGAGGTCCTCGAGGAAGTCGTGCTGCGCCGCGACCGTGCCTTCGGAGACGGCCTGCGCAAGGGCCGCCTCGTAGACCTCGAGCCGTCGCGCGTCGAGCTTCTGGGGCGCGTCGACCGCGGGAAGGACGCGCTGCGAGAAATAGCCCGCGACCTGCGGCAGGCGGGCGAGGACGACGACGAGCGAGGCAAGGAGCAGGACCTGCGTCGCCGCGACCGCGACCCCGGTCGACCCTACCGCGCGTTCGAGGAGCTGCTCGACGCCGAGGGTCGCCCCGCCAAGGAGAAGGAAGATGCCGGTCCCGATCGCGCCCCGCTTCACCTTCGCGTCCAAGTCGAAGAGCTGGAACCGGAGGATCGCGTAGGCAAGGAACGCGGCCGAGATCGTGCGCCAGACGCCGAGCGTCTCGACCGGGAACCGGAGCGACCCCACGGTCGACGCGTAGCCCGAAAGGAGGCCGAACGCGGCCGGCGCGACCGTCGCCGCGACCGGCCACTGGCCTTCGAGCGCCGCAAGGGTCGGCGGCCCCCGCATCATGCCGCGGGTGACGTGCGCAACGAGCACGAAGCCGATGGCGCCAAGGCCCGCAAAGACCGCGGCCTCGGCCGCCGCCTGCCCTGCGTACGCGCCCCGCGCGAGCGGGATCCCGAACGAGAGCAGGGTCTCGCCGGACCAGTAGGACACGTAGAACGCGAGGGCGGCGAGCACGAACGTCGAGCGGCGCACCTCGAGCGGCTGGTCCGTCGCCTGCCGGTGGTTGAAGATCGTGCGGATCGCGTAGAAGAAGGCGGAATAGAAGATCGCGAGGTAGACGACCCGGAGCGGCCCCCAGTCCGTGGCGCTTCCGGTCGCGCCGAACGATATGCCGCGGTAGAAGAGCTCCGGAGCGACGAACAACGCGGTCGCGCCGACGCCCGCGGGAAGGAGAAGCAGCACGGGTCCCAGCCGGTTCCGGGCAAAGAGCCCATGGCGGGCCGGGTAGAGCGAGGCGAAGTAGACGAGGGGCGCGTACACGATCGTCGTCACGGCGACGTGGAGGAGGCTCCAGCGCGTCGTCGCGTCCCATGCGGCCCCGATCGCGGAAAGGCGGGCCATGTTGCCGAAGAACACGATCGCGCCCCAGAGAAGGAGGAACGTGGCGAACGCGACCGTGGAGGACCGGTACGGCCGCACGAACAGGAGGAGCCCGCCGAGGACGGCTAGAAGGATCCCCGAGACGGCCGCGGCCTGGACCTGGAACGTGACTAGGTCGGGCAAGGTGCGCGACGCCGATGGGGCGACGGAGGCTTAATCATGCGGGGTCGCGGGAGCGACGGACCGAAAACAACGCCTGTCCGGGGGCAAGGCCCAAGAGCAGCATGGCGCCGCCCTGTCCGGGGTTCCCCGGGGTCTGGAGACCGCATGCGGGGTGGCAATGCGCGCCCGCGTCGCTGGGAATCATGGAAACGAACGCCAAAGCGACCACAAGGACAAGGAAGACCCTCCGGCTCAGCATCTGCACAGCCTCTGCCCCAGAGTTGATTTCCCTCCATATATAGGTTATTGTCGGTGGCCAGCGACAGACAACGGAAGCGCGAGGTGTCCGGCAGGCTTTTTAAACCGCTCTTGCCTCGGGGGCGCGATGACCGGCATCGCGCCTCGGGGTCCGCGCCTCGTCCGGTCGAAGGCGTCGACCGCGCGCGAGCACGGCCGCCTTCCTGCGGAACGGCCCATCCGGGAGCACCTCCGGTTCGGCGTCGTGAACCTCGACAAGCCGGCCGGACCCACGAGCCACCAGGTCGCCTCGTGGGTGAAGAAGCTCCTCGGGATCTCCCGGGCCGGGCACGGCGGCACGCTCGACCCGAACGTGACGGGCGTCCTTCCAGTCGCCTTGGAGGACGCGACCCGCGGCGTAAAGACGCTGCTCGAGGCCCCGAAGGAATACGTGTGCGTGCTGCGGCTCCACGGCGCGGTCCCGCGAAAAGAGGTCGAGGCGGCGCTCGCCGAGTTCACGGGCGAGATCTGGCAGATGCCGCCGCTAAAATCCGCCGTGAAGCGTCAGCTCCGCAAGCGCCGGATCTACGAGATCGAGCTTCTCGAGATCGAGGACAAGGACGTGCTCTTCCGGGTCGCGTGCGAGGCGGGGACGTACATCCGCAAGCTCTGCCACGACCTCGGCCTCGTCTTGGGCGTCGGCGGCAACATGCGGGAGCTCCGCCGCGTCCGGACCGCCGCCTTCTCCGAAGCGACCTCGGTGACGCTGCACGACTTGATCGACGCCTACGCCTTCTGGAAGGAGGAAGGCGACGAGTCGGAGCTCCGCCGCGTCGTGCGGCCGATGGAGGAGCTCCTCGCGCACCTTCCGAAGGTCGTCGCCCGCGACACCGCGGTCGACGCGGTGTGCCACGGGGCCGACCTCGCGGTCCCCGGCGTCGCCGAGGTGGATCCCGGCGTGAAGCCCGGGGACCTCGTGGGGATCCTGTCGCTAAAAGGCGAGGCGGTCGCGATCGGCCGCGCGAAGATGACGTCCGAGGACGTCGTCGCGAAACCGGAAGGCGTCGCGGTCGACACGTGGCGCGTCATGATGGACCCGGGGACGTATCCTAAGGGTTGGAAGACCGCCTGATGTGATCGGTAATGGGTGATGCGGAGGATGGCGGGATGCGGGCCGGCGCACCGGCGCACCGGCGCATCACTCATCACCCATCACGATCCCGCGTGGTCACACGCGGAAGACGGGCACCGCGAGCACCGCCGGCGTCTCCGGCGCGATGTGCACGGTGTAGGTCGGCACCTCGTGCGAGGCGGGCTGGATGTCGAAATCGGACCCTGCGAGCGTGACCTTCAGACGGTGCCCGGGCGGGAACGCGTGGGCGATCGCGTAGAACTTCACGGTCACCGCGAAAGGCTCCCCGACCGGCACGTCCTCCGCCTCGTCGCGCGTCGTCCGCGTCGCAAGGTTCACGAACCCGGGCGAAACCCGGTGCTCGTTGCCGAACGGATCCACGTCGTAGAGGACCGCGGCGAGGTACCCGCCCGCCCGGTCGACCGAGACCGTCGCCGAAAGCGTCGGGTTCCCCATGAGGAGCAGCGGTTCCGTAAGGGTCTCCGAGACGAACGCGGCCTCAAGGTCCAGCGTCGCGCCGCACACGGCCGTAACACCCAAGACCCGCCCGCCGTAGAAGCACGCCGCGTCCCCGGCCCCGAACTCGCGGGGCACCGAACCCGTGGGCTCGGTCCGGAACGTCACTTCGCCCGACTCGGACGGAACCGTCCGGTTCAACTTCCGGTCGGCCCCGAGATAGAGCGCCGTCGGCACCGATTCGACGGGCGGCCAGGCGGAGAGGTTCCACCAGCGCCCGGACGAGTCCTGCGCAAGGACGGGAGGCGCAGCAAGCGCCGCCGCCCGCGCCGCCTCGTCGTTCCTGAGGAACGCGTCGAACCACTGGAGGATCGTGTCGTTGTATTCGGCGTAGTCCCAGTCGCGGTTCAGCGAGTTCCGCCAGGGGATGTTGTGCTCCCATTGTCCAAGGAGCATGCGTTTGGGCTCGGGGAGCCGGGCCCAGACGTCCTGCACCTCGTCCGTCCGCACGTTCCAGTCCTGGAAGCCGTGCACGACGAACGTCGCTGCCTGGATCCGGTCCACCATCGCGTGCGTGTCGCGCTCGTCCCAGTAGGGCCCATGCACGCCGTCGCGGTACGTGTTGTACGGCTCCAGCATGACCTCGGCCTGCTCGGGGCAGAGGTTCGTCGCCTGCGCCGCGGCCCATGCCGGGATCCCCTGCGGCGAAAGATACGCCCAGTCGACGAGCGCCTCGTAGTACGTCTGGAAGATGGGTCCGTTCGAGACCGGCACCCCGTCAAAGAACGTGTAGCGGTACATGTCGCTGATGCCTTCGACCGGGACGATCGCCTTCAGCGACGGAGTCCCGGTGACCGCGGCTTCCCACGGCGTGGTGCCGTCGTACGACACGCCGGTCATGGCGACGGTGCCGTCGGACCATTCCTGGGCGGCGAGCCATTCGACGATCGCGGCCGCGTCCTGCTGCTCCTCGGCGCCGCCGATCTTGAAGCAGCCTTCGCTCTGGCCGGTGCCGCGGAGCGATACGAGCGCGATCGCGTAGCCCCGCTCGAGGAAGTGCGCGTAGAGACGGTTCGGCGGCTGGTCCTCGTTGTACCGCGAGGTCTCGGGGTTGATGTTCCCGTAGTACGGCCCGAGGTCCATGATCGTCGGGAACCGAGTCCCCTCCGGGGCGTCCGGAAGATACAGGGTCCCGTGCGCGGAGAGGCCGTCCGGAAGCGGGACACGCGCCTCCAGGATCTCCCCCAACCCGTAGAGTTCGACGATCGGCGGCACCGTCGCGGGCGCCACCTCTTCGGCCGCTTGGAGACATCCTGTGAGGGCCGGCGCAAGCGCAAGCGCAAGCGCAAGACCGGGACGGAGGAGGGCCTTCATGCCGGGAGGGGAGCCGGTTTCGAAGGGTTAAAAGGTTGTGGTTGTGGAGGCGGTCGTCCGTGTTTCGGGCGCTTGGCGGTGGTATCTTTCTTAACGTTCTTTCCGCCCCCGGACACTTCGGCTCGCGGCGTCTGGGTCGCGTTGGCTGCGTCGGCCGAGGCGACGACGACGCCGGCATCGGCCCGCAGACGCCGCAGACGCCGGCCCGGGGGCGGAAGGATGATTCCCGGTTGTTCCCCGCCCACCCGCATCATCGAGCGCCCGGACCCGCTCACAACACGACCGAGAACGCGATCCACGTGATCAGCACCATGATCGCGCTGTGGCGCATCCCGGCGACGGGTCGGCCCGTCTCGACGATGCCGGCCATGATGCCGTTCCCGACCGCTTGGACCATCGAGGCCGTAAAGTAGAACACGCGGTAGTCCTCGAGCGTCAACTCGCCGAACGAGAGCCCGCCGAAGCCGGAGGTCCCCGCGGCAAGCGCCGCGTCGGCGGCCTTCAGAATCTCCGGGACGAACATCCCGTAGAGGACCGCCGCGACGAACAGGAAGACGAAGAACGTGATGTAGATGATGATCGTGTACATCGACATCGTGGAGCGGCGCTCGTTCTCGAGCGTCTTCACCTCGCGGGCGTAGCGGGCCGCCGACATCAACACGTCCGAGACCGAGCCGCCCGAGCGCGAGGCCTCGTTGATGAGCGAGACCGTGCGGCGCACGAGGGGCGTGTCGACGCGGTCCGCGAACCGTTCGAGGACCTCCTCGTACGGGACGTGCCAGGAAAGCTGGTCCGCCATCTTGTGGATCTCCGGGGTAAGCTCGCCGTAGTCGCCCCGGGACGCGATCGTGACCGCGGCCGGAAGGGTGAGTCCGGCCTTCCGGTTCACGGCGATGTCGCGAAGGAAATCCGGAAAACGCTCTTCGAGGCCGCGCATGCGGCGGGCCCGCCGGCCCTGATAGACGCCCCAGGGCGCAAGGCCGGACAGCAGGGCCGCGCAGAGGAAGTCCGTCCATCGGCCGCCGCCCACGCCGAACGTGTCCCCGTGGAAGAAGAGGACGCCCGTCGCGATGAGGAAGAGCCCGGCGATGGCGCCGGACGTCACGATGATTGCGAGCCGGACCCGGGCCTGCCGATCCGGGCGCACCTTCCAGAGCGTGCGGCGTCCGACCTTCGGCGGCTCTTTCTCCGCGGCGCGGAGCGGACCTTCCTGGAGGCGAGGGGTCTCGTGTTCGACGATCGTCCGCTGGTCGGCCATCCTACGCCTCCGGGGTGACGTACTGGACGGCGGCGCCGAAGGCGACCTGCGCGGCGGGCATCACGACGATCAAGAGAAGGTAGCCCAGCGACAAGAGCTCGCGGCCCGAGCCCCCCATCGACAGCATGACCGAGAGAAGGACGAGGAAGAACACGGGTGCCGCGACGACGATCGTCACGTAGGATTCGGCGAGCACGCCGAGGTTCTCGAGGAACTTCTTCTGCTCCTGCCGGTTCTCCTGGAGGTACTGTTCGGACTTCGACATGAAGTAGTCCTTGAGCTGGCCGCCCGAGGTGACGACCGTGATCGCGCCCTGGAGGAGGTCCTGGAACCGGATCGAAGGCGTCCGGTCGATCGCGGCCTTGAACGCCGAGACCATGTCCATCCCGAGGAGCCGCAGGTCCCGCGTGATCCAGAGCGCCTCCTCGGCGACCTCGCCGTAGACCGGCTGCGACGCAAGCCCCGCGAAGATCCGCTCCGGCGTCATCCCGGCCGAGGCCATCGTCGCGATGTAGTTCAGCGCGTACGGCAGCTTCGCGTCGATGTCCCGCTGGCGCTTCCCCGCCGTCATGTCGGGGATGAGGAACGTGAGGAGGTACAGGATCGTCGCGACGAACGGCGGAAGCACCGAGAGGACCACGAGGACGACGATCGGGACGTCGAGGACGCCGCCGACCTTGAGGGCCGCGAAGGCGAGCGCCACGAGCGTGCTCGCGACGAACGCGATCCCCATGTTGAGGTACGAGGTCGCAAGGTAGACCTCGGGCCGGACCTCCATATGCGCGCGCTGCAGCGAGATGCGAAGGTGCGAGTCCTTCGCCGCGTCCTGCACGTACCGGCCGAGGACGCGGTACGCGAACCGCTGGTACCTATTCATCGGCGGCCGGCGCCTCCTCGCGCGGGGTCGTCGCCCGGAGCATCTCCGCGATCACGACCTCGAACTCCGGCGTCGACGTCGCTCTTGCGAGCCGTTCCCGGACCGTCGCCGGCGTGCGATAGTAGCCTTGGAGGAACGTCGCGACCTCGTCGATATGCCGGATCTGCTTATCCACCAAGTACTCGAGGAACCGCGTGCGGCAGTCCCATTCGCGCTCGATCTCGGCGCGCGTCAAGCCTCGCTTTTCCGCGACCTCCTCGAGGAGGTGGGATTTTCCGAGGAACTGGTGCTGGTCCGTCGCGGCGTCGTACCGGAAGACCGTGTTCGTGAGGAGGTCGCCCGACTCGGGCTCGATCCCCACGACCTCGGCGAGCTCCTTGATCCGTCGCACGATGCGGTGGTGCCGCCGCGCCAAGACCTGGATCGCGATCGCGTCGATCGTCTGCAGCATGATGCGCGGGACGTTGATCGGCGGCTTCTCCATCCTATAGATCGCGTTCTGGACCGAGTCCGCGTGCAAGGTCGAATACGTCGCGTGGCCGGTCGCCATCGCCTGGAAGAGCGTTCTCGCCTCGGGGCCGCGGACCTCGCCGAGGATCAGGTACTCGGGCCGCTGCCGGAGCGCCGCCTCGAGGAGCTTGTACATGTCGATCTGGCCGCTTGTCACGTCGCCGCCGAACCCGGAGCGGGTGACGCTCGCGATCCAGTTCTCGTGGCGGAGGTTGATCTCGCGCGTGTCCTCGATCGAGACGACCTTCTTTTCCGGCGGGATGTACTGGCCGATCGCGTTCATCGTCGTCGTCTTCCCCGACGCCGTGCCGCCCGCCATGATCACGTTCTGGCCTTCCTCCATCGCGAGCCAGAAGTAGGCGGCCATCTTCGCGCTCATCGTGCCGAGCCGGATCAAGTCCGGCGGCGTCAAGGGGTCCGCGCGGAACCGGCGGATCGTGAACGTCGAGCCGCGGCTCGTCACCTCGCGGGAGAGCGCCGCCTGCAGCCGGCTCGTGTCCGGGAGCGTGGCGTCGAGCAGGGGCTGCGCGATCGAGATGTGTTTCCCGCACCGCTCGGCGAGCCGGATCACGAACGCGTCGAGCGCCGCGTCCGTCGGGAACCCGATGTTCGTGCGGATCGACTCGTACTGGCGGTGGAACACGTAGACCGGGATCCCGGGCCCGTCGCACGAGATGTCCTCGATCATCGGGTCCCGCATCACGACGTCGATAAGACCGTAGCCCAGAAAGTCGCGGATCAAGTAGTGGTGAAGGCGCGCCTTCGAGACCTCGTCGACGAGGATCGCGTGCTCGAGGATCGCGCGGTCGATCTCTTCGAGAAGGTACGTCTCCCAGTCGCGCTTCCCGAGGTGCCCTCGGCCGTCCATCGTGCGGATCAGCGTGTCGCGGAGGAACTCGAGGATCTCGCGCTCGGCCGAGGTGAGCTGCGGCTCGATCGCCTCGTAGAGGTACCGGTTCGTCTCGCGGTCGAACGTGATGCGCACGTAGGACCGGCCTTGGAGGATGGTCGCCGATTCGACCTCGTCGATCGTGGTGCGGGAAAGGGCCGGGACCTCGGTCACGGGCCGCGTGGGGTCAAGGCCCAGCTCGCGCGCGACCTCGAGGACCTGATCCACGTGGTCGCCGAGGTCCTTCCGGAGGCGTTCTTGGCCTTTGAGCTTCTCGCGGATGTCCTTTGCGCGCTTCTCGAGTTCCACGGCCTTCGAAAGGGAGCGCTCGACCTGGACTTTGTGGAGGCGCTTCAAGCGCGCGAGGAGCTCGCGCGATTCCGCAACGGGCGTGGACGACGTCCCGTCGCCGTTCCCGGGAGCCTCGGAGACCGCCGGCGTCGTTTCGGGTCCTTCGATCGTGGTCCGCTTGCCCTTGGAGAGTTTCATGTTCCCACCGTCACTCGGATGGTCCCTTGCGAGACGGTCCAGCCGTTTGCCGCGTTCCGGATCGTGACATCCATCGTGTCGCCGTCGTTCGTCCCGGCCGTGAAACACCAGTCCTTCGCCGAGACCGCGCAATCCGCGGCGACCTCGCCCGAGAGCCCCGTTGCGCCGAGCGTCCGATTGAGCCCCGCGCGCCAGGCGCCGGCCGAGACGTTCGTCGCGACGATCCTTGCGTTCCCCGCGGTCTGGGCCGTCGAAGAGGCGTCTCGGAGGGTGGCGGCGACGTTCACGGAATCCGGGGACGTCGCCGAGACCTGCGAGCCCGTCACGGAGATCGTCTGGATCGCCACCGTGCGGGTCCCGTTCGGGGCCCGTTCGACGGTAAGCAGCGAGCGAAGGTCGGCCCACGCGCCCCCGGATTGGGACACCTCCAGGACCCCGAGCGAGTACCGGTACGTCTGGCCCGAGTATTCGGTGTAGGGGAGGACGACCTCGAGCGCGCCCGAGGCGCTTCCGACGGGTGTTGCGTCACGGAACACCGTAAGCGAGGGCCCCGGGATGACGGAGACGCGTCCGGCGGTCTTGCCGCCGCCAAAGATCGGCACGCCGTCCGAACCCACCGGGAAGTCGGCGGCAAACGAGCGGCCGGCAAGGTCGCGGGCGACGTGCGACTCGGCCGTCGCGCCCCAATCGGACAGGGCCTGCCGGAGGACATCGCTGTGGCCGGCCTCTTTCTCCTCGACCCAGACGGGGACCCACGAGATGCGGACGAGGATCAAGAGCGCGGTCAGCGTCGAGGCGATGAGGATGGCGCCGACGACGACCGCGACGCCTCGTTCGTCCGCAAGGGGCAAGAGGCGAGACGCAAGTCTTGCGTTCCGCCCACCCCTTGCTCCTTGCTTCTTGCTCCTTGCAGTCGTCACGAGATGCTCACCCCGAACCAGTAGAGGCTCTGGAAGGAGCGGTCCGCGCTCCCATCCTTCGTGCCGTCGTGATCGACCTGCATCACGAGCACGTTCGTCCCGGCGGGCGGCGTCACGCGGAAGAGGAGGTCGCGCGTGCCGCCCGACAGGTCCTGGCCCACGTCCACGTAGCCAAAGCTCGACGCGGTCGGTTGGCGGACGTTTACGGCCATGGATGCAAGCGAGGCCTGGGCCGGGACGGAAAGGTCCGACCAGCCGGCCGGCACGATGAACCGGGTCCGGATCCGCGCGTTGTTCGCGGTAGCCGTCCACCGGTAGTTGAGGTCGATCGGAGAACCGCCCGCCGCCGCCGGATGCCCCGCGGCGAACGAACCGCCGGGGCCAGAAAGGGCCATCACGTCCATGTGCACGCCGTTTGCCTGGTGGCGCACGTTCACTTCGGCAGACAGCGTCTGCGCGACGGGCGACGTCACGACGACCTCGCCGGTCACAATCGTGTAGGCGTCCCCATTGAGGTTGGACGTCCTAAAGTTGAGGACGACCTGCTTCATCCCGTTTGCCGGAAGCGTGAACGTCCCCGCCGGGTCGCAGGTCACGGTATCCGAGTTGTTCCCCGTCCAGACGCAGGCGAATTCGGGGTCCGACCCGGCCGACGTCGACATCGCGTCGCGGAAGAACTTCTCGGAGCCCGCCGCGCCGAGCGTGGGCAAGGCCGAGAACCGCACGCGGTCGATCTGCATCGCGGTCCCCGTCGGATTGATGATGTTGAGGCCGATTGCCGTATTCACGTTCCGGGCCTGCACGGACGTGTAGGCGATGTTCACGATCGCGGTCGTAAAGCTCGGGTTCGGGTTCGCGGTCGTCGACTGCGTCGTAAACGTGCCGGCCGGCGAGACGACGCGGTTCCCGGCCGCGTCGGCGCTCGTCACGCGGTAGTAGTAGAGCGTGCCCCCGGAAAGCCCCGAGAGGCCCACGGTGTGGGCCGTGACAAGGCTGGCGACCGACGTCGTGCGGCCGAGCGCCGGCGTCGCCCCGAACTCGACCACGGAGTCGGAGGTTTCGTTCGTCTCCCAAGAGACGCTCGCGGTCGAGGTCCCCGCCGTCGCTCCGGGGGCCACGGTGATCGTCGGGGCGACGCCGGCCGCCGCGACCACCCACCAGCCGCCGGCAAGGAGCACGGTCGCAACGTCGCGCCTGCCCCCGGGCGAACCCGCCCTCGAGACCGGGGGCGTCGC
>JBQTJL010000288.1:0-5202 GCA_052387135.1 Methanobacteriota archaeon
ATCCGGGACAACGAGACCCCGCAGATCCTCCGCGTCGACCGCGGGTCCGACACCGAGATCGAGGCGGGCGAGCCCATCCCGTTCCGGATCGTCGTCGCCGAGAACCGGTCGATCGACGAGCCGGACCGGAACGTGCGCGTGAACTTCACGCACGAGAACGGGACCAGCGTGAACGAGTCGATCTACGACCCCGCGAACGCGGACCAGCGCCTCAATACGACGACCGGGCCCGACCGGCCGTTCCCGACGAACAACGGCACGTACGCCGACGTCGTCCGGACCGGAACGGACGGCGTCCTCCGACGCGTCGGCCTATGGACGTACACGGTCTGGGTGTCCGACAACGCGACGCCCGCGTTCGGCTCGACCGTGACCGGCGGCGGCGCGACGAACGTCTCGATCCGCGTGATCGACACGACGTTCCCCGTGATCACCGACCTCGTCGTCTGCAGCGAGGACGTGACGTCCTGCCCCACCGCGGGCCGCGTCCCCACGGCCGAAGAGGGCACGTGGGACCGGGACACGCCGGTCTACGTGGTCGCCCGCATCGTCGACCAGACGCTCACCGACGCGAAGCTCCGCGTGGTACCGCCCGGGGGCGGGGCCCCGATCGAGGTCCCGCTCGTCGCCGTGAACGGGACGGACCTCTATCGCGCGAACCGCAGCTTCCCCACGGACGGCGTCTGGCGCTTGACGCTCATCGCGACGGACGACGCCGGCCAGACCTCGGTCTCCTCCGAGTTCGCGGTCCGGGTCGCCGAACGCGGGCCGATCGTGCAGGACCGCACGCCCGGCCCGATCGATTCGCGCGGCCGCGGTGGCTGGGGCAAGCCCCGCCCGACCCTTTCGTTCCGTCTCTTCGACGTAAACGAGGTCGACGCACCTTCCGTCCGCGTCTTCGTCGACGACCAGCTCCGCACCGGCCTCACGCTCGCCCCGCCGGAATCCGACCAGAACATCCGGGTCACACTGCGGCTCGACGAGGCCCGGTACGCCGAGGCCGGCCGCACCGTGACCGTCCGCGTCGAGAGCCGCGACGGCAAGGGCCTCTTCGAGAACGACACGTGGACGTTCCGCATCGACGCGAAGCCCCCGCTCGCGCCCACGATCGAGATCGGGGAGCCGCGCGGAACGACGCTCGCCGGGAACGTCGTGCCGGTGACGCGCCGGACGCCGATCACGCTCCGCGCGTCCGACCCCGACGCGGAAGGCCTCCGCCTCGGTTCCGGCGTAGGTCTGGTCGAGCTCGGGTTCGACAACTTCAGCGCGTCGCTCGCGGCGGCCGGGAACCCGGACCCGTACATCCTCGGCCCCCGGGACGCGCGGCTCGTCGGGCCGGAGGCGAACGTCACGGTCGCGATCCCGCTCGCCGGGCTCGCAGACGGCGCGTACCGGTTCCGGTACGCGGTCGAGGACCAGGCCGGGTTCCGTACGCCGGACGACCTTTCCGGGTTCGTCCCGCCGTCGACCGCGGTCTCGAACCTGCCGAAGGACGAGCGGAACCGGTTCTACAATGCGTCGTTCTTCTTCGTCGACAACAACGGGCCCGCGCTCCTCCACGACGCCTCGATGGTGCTGCATGAGCCCGCGGGCGAGACGATCCAGGTCCGGATCACGGACCCGGTGGGCGTCGCGTCGGCGAAGGTGTTCTGGCGCCGGGCCGGGACCGCGTTCCAGGAATCGACGCTCGTGGTCGCCGAAGGGGACCTCTTCCAGGTGACGCTGCCCCCGCAGCCGCGGCAGACCCGGATCGACTACCGGATCGAGGCGACGGACACCCTCGGGAACGTGAACACGACGGCGGTCCTCGCGTTCGACGCGGCGAACCACCCCCCGAGCCTCGTCGTCCGCTCGCCGGAGCCGAACGACATCGTTCGGGGCCTCGTGCTCGTCGAATGGGAATCGCGGGACGTGGACGGGGACCCGATCCTCGTCGACCTTGCGTACCGGCGGAGCAACCTCACCGTGTACACGGGGATCCGGCTGAACATCACGCAGACCGCGCTCTTGGGCTCGTTCGAATGGGACACGCGGGACCTCCCGGACGGTCCCGTGATCCTCCGGATCCAGGCCCGGGACGGCGTCTCGTCGACCCCGCGCGAGGTCCGGGTCACGGTGTCGAACGCGGCCGAGCCCGTCGCCGCGGTCACGACCGCGGGCGACCGGATCGGGCCCGGCGAACCCTTGAAGATCACGGCCGAGGTGAACCGGGCCGCGCTCCGCGTCGAGGCGAAGATCCTCGACGAGAACGGCGACGTCGTCCTCACGGTCCCGATGAACGACGAGGGGACGGCCGGCGACGAGACCCCGGGCGACGGCGTCTGGACCGCGCTCGTGACGCTCGATGCCAAGGGAAGCTACTCGGTGCGGATCTTCGCGACCTTCGAGGACGGCACCACCTTCGACAAGCCCGGGCCCGAGTTCCGCGTCGCGGCGGGGTCCGCGTTCCGGGAGAACCTGATCCCGTGGATCGCGATCGTGGTCCTCTTTGCGGTGCTCGTCGCGGTCGCGGCGGTCGCGTGGAAGGGGCGGTGACGCGATGGCGCTCGAACGTCGGCAGCAGATCCTCTTGGGGCTCGTGGCCTTGGGCGCCGTCCTCGTCGTCGTGGCGCTCGTCGCGACGCTTCAAGAGTGGGGCTCGCTCGACGCGGTGCTCCTCGTCGCGGCCCTCCTCCTCGTGGTCCTCCTCGTCGTCACGGTGTTCGTGAGCCGCGAATCACCGATCCCCGCGCCGGAAGAGGCGTTCGGGGCCCCGGGCCCGTCCGAACCGGCCCCGTGGGAGCCGAGCGCCGGCGCCGCGACGCCGGCCGCCGGCTCCCGGAAGCGGAAGCTCACGCTGAAATGCAAGGACTGCGGGACGACCTTCGGCTTGGTCGACGACGGCACAAGGCCCCTCCCGTACGCCTGCCCGGGCTGCGGCAAGACCGGCACGATCCGCGGGTGAGGCGACGGCCGCGCCTTCCGCGGGCGAAGGCCCTCTGCCCGGGATCTCGAAGGCCCTCCTTGCCCTCTTTGCGATCGGCGTCGTCTTCGGCGACATCGGCACGTCGCCCCTCTATGCCGTCCGCGAGGCGTTCGACGGCGACGCGGGGATCCCCCCTACGCTCCCGAACGTCCTCGGCGTCCTCTCCCTCGTCTTCTGGTCGCTCGTCGCCGTGGTCTCGGTGAAGTACCTCGCCTTCGTGCTCCGCGCGGACAACCGGGGCGAAGGCGGGATCCTCGCGCTCCTTGCCCTCTCGCACCCCGACCCGGTCGCGGGGCCACGGGAGCCGCGCGGGACCCGGCGGACCCTGCTCCTTCTCGGGATCTTCGGCGCGGCCCTTCTCTACGGGGACGGGATGCTCACGCCCGCGATCTCCGTCCTCGCGGCCGTCGAAGGCCTCCACGTCGCGACGCCCGTCCTCGAACCGTTCGTCGTGCCGATCACCGTCGCGATCCTTCTGGGGCTCTTCCTCCTCCAGCAGCGCGGGACGGCCCGCCTCGGCGCGCTCTTCGGGCCCGTGACCCTCGTCTGGTTCGTCGTGATCGGCGTCCTCGGAGCCCGCGCCATCGTCCGGACGCCCGAGGTCTTGGGTGCGCTCTCGCCTCTCCCGGCGGTCGCGTTCTTCCTCGACCACGGGCTCGCGGGCTTCTTCGTCCTCGGCGCCGTGTTCCTCGTCGTCACGGGGGCGGAGGCGCTCTACGCCGACGTCGGCCATTTCGGCCGGGGCCCGATCCGGGCCGCGTGGTTCGCGGTCGCGTTCCCGGCCCTCGTCCTCAACTATTTCGGCCAGGGCGCCCTCATCCTCGAAGACCCGTCGGCGGTCACGAACCCCTTCTACTTCATGGCCCCGCGCTGGGCCCTCTATCCGCTCGTGGCGCTCGCGACGGCCGCGACCGTGATCGCGTCGCAGGCGATCATCACGGGCTCCTTCTCGCTCACGATGCAGGCGGTGCACCTAGGCTACGCCCCTCGGCTCGAGATCCAGCACACGTCGCGCACCGAGCGCGGCCAAGTGTATCTGCCGATCGTGAACTGGGCGCTCGCCGCGGGCACGATCTGGCTCGTCATCACGTTCCGTACGTCGTCCGCGCTCGCAGGCGCCTACGGCGTGGCGCTCACGACGATGATGCTCATCACGACGACGCTCTTCTATCACGTCGTCCGCGACGTCTGGGGCTGGTCGCGGTTTCGCGCCGGCTTCCTCGTCGGCGGCTTCCTCGTGGTCGACCTCGCGTTTTTTGCCGCGAACCTTCCGAAGGTCCCCGCCGGCGGCTGGTTCCCGCTCGCGGTCGCGCTCGCCGTGTTCACCGTGATGACGACGTGGCGCCGAGGACGGGCCGTCCTCGGCGAGCGCTTGCGCCGCGCGCAGGTGCCGCTCGACGAGTTCCTCCGCGGGATCGCCTCGCGGCCCCCCGTCCGGGCCCCGGGGACCGTGGTCTATCTTACCGGGAACCCGAACGCGACGCCCCCGGCGCTGCAGCAGACCCTCGCGCATCTTCGCGTGCTCCACGAGCGGGTGATCCTCTTCACCGCCGTGACCCTCGACGTGGCGCACGCGCGCGAGGCGGAACGGCTCGCGATCGAGGACCTCGGCGCGGGATTCCACCGCGTCGTCGCGCGCTCCGGGTTCATGGAGACGCCGAACGTGCCCCTCCTTCTCTATGCGGCCCGCGCCCACGGCCTGGACGTAGACCCCGGCGAGGTCACGTATGTGCTCGGCCGTGAGCGGATCGTCGGCGTCCGGGGCCTCGGCGGGATCCCTCTCTGGCGAGCGAAGCTCTTCGAGTTTACGGCGCGGAACGCCCACCAGGCGACCGCGTTCTTCCGGCTCCCGCCGGAGCGCGTGATCGAGGTCGGGGCGCAGATCAAGCTCTGACGGCTACGGGCCGATGGGCCACGATCGGGTCGCGACGAGACGGCTACGAGCGTGCGGGCCGTTCGAGATCGCTCGTTGCTGTGTCCGTAGCCGCCGTCGCCTCACGGTACGATCGAGGCTTCGTAGCCGGCCGTCCGCAGGCGCAACAGGAGCGCTTCGCCGTGCTCGCGCCCCCGCGTCTCGACCTCGAGCGCGACGTGGGCCCGGTTCACGGCCATCCCGTGACCGTAGCGGTCGTGCTCGATTGCGCGCACGTTCGCGCGCTCCCGGGCCACGACCTCGAGGAGCTTCGAGAGCTCGCCGGGGCGGTCGCGGAGGACCACCGCGAAGCGGAAGATCCGGC
>JBQTJL010000289.1:0-5474 GCA_052387135.1 Methanobacteriota archaeon
CGGTCGACGAGAAGATGGTCACCGGCGAGAGCCTCCCCGTCGAAAAGACGCCCGGCGAGCCCGTGATCGCGGGCTCGGTCGTCCAAAGCGGCACCGTGCTCGCGCGCGCGACGCACGTGGGCGAAGAGACGGCCCTAGCGAAGATCGTCGCGCTGATCGAACAGGCGCAGACCGCGCCGCCCGCGCGCCGCTTCGCCGACGTCGTCACCGCGACGTTCGTGCCCTTCGTTCTGATTTTGGCGCTTGCGTCCTTCCTCCTTTGGCACTACATCGGCGATCGGACCGTCGCGTTCGCGTTCGGGACATCCGTCGCCGTCCTTCTTGTCGCGTCCCCGTCCGCGCTGGGGATCGCGACGCCCGCCGCGCTCGCGGTCGGCGTGTCGAAGGGCGCGGACCGCGGCATCCTCATCAAGGGCGCGGAATCGCTCGAGGAGATCCAGAAGGTCGACATGGTCGTCTTCGACAAGACCGGCACCCTCACGATCGGCGCGCCCGCGGTCACCGACGTGAAGGCCTTCGGCGCCGTCGAGGCCGCCGAGGTTCTCCGGCTCGTCGCCTCGGTCGAGGAGGAGGTCGACCATCCGCTCGCCCGCGCCGTCGTCGCGGCCGCGCGCGACCGGGGCCTCGAGCTCGCCCCCGTCGAAGACCCGCGAACCTTCCCCGGCGCCCGCGCCGAGGGCCCGATAGACGAGGAGGACGTCCATGTAGGCAACCCGCGGCGCTTTTACGAGCGTCGCGTGAAGACCGAGGCCGCGGCCGAGACCCTCGCCGCGTTCCAAGACCAGGGAAAGACCGTGGTCCTCGTCGCAAAGGGCGGCACGCTCGCCGGCGTCGTGGCGCTCGCGGACCCGATCCGCCCCGAGGCCGCGCCCGCGATCCAGGAACTCCGCGCGATGGGGATCGACGTCGCCCTCATCACCGGCGACAACCCGAGGACGGCCGCCGCGGTCTCGCGCGGCCTCGGCGTGAAGCGCATCTTCGCCGAGATCAGTCCCCACGGCAAGGCCGCGGCCGTGAAGGGCCTCCGCGACGGCGGACACGTCGTCGCGATGGTCGGCGACGGGATCAACGACGCTCCCGCGCTCCGCGCCGCGGACGTGGGGATCGCGATCCACGCGGGTTCCGAGATCGCGGTCGACGCCGCGCACCTCGTCCTCATGAAGAGCGACATCCGGGACGTGCCCGAGGCGATCCGGCTCGGCCGAAAGACCTTCAGAAAGGTGCGGCAGAACCTGTTCTGGGCCTTCGCCTACAACGTCGCCCTGCTGCCGCTTGCCGCCGTTGGCTTTCTCCCGCCCGTCCGTGCCGGCCTTGCGAACGCCGCGGGCTCGGTGACGGTCGCGGCGAACTCGGTGCGCGCGGCAAAGACGTGGGACCGCGAGGAACGATAGTGCCGGAACTCCCCGACGTGACCCTCTACGTCGAGGCGTTCGAACGGCGCCACGTCGGCCGGCGCCTCGAGCGCGTCCGGATCCTCTCGCCATCGCTCCTTCGCACGTTCGATCCGCCGGTCACGGCCGCGGAGGGCCGTCGGATGACCGGCGCCCGCAGGATCGGGAAGCGCATCGTTTGGGCCCTCGAAGGTGACCTCTTCCTCGTCTTCCACTTGATGGTCGCCGGGCGTTTCCACTGCAAGAAACCCGCGTCGAAGCATTCGCCGAGGACCACGCACGCCGTCTTCGTCTTCGAAGGCGACGAGGTCCTCGCCCTCACGGAAGCGTCGACCAAGAAGCGGGCCTCGTTGCACGTCGTCGCGGGCGAGCCGGGCCTCCGGGCGTTCGACGCGGGCGGCGTCGAGCCCCTCGACGCCACCCTTGAAACGTTCCGAGCGGCGCTCCTTCGCGAGAACCACACGCTGAAGCGCGCGCTCACCGACCCCCGCATCGTGTCCGGCATCGGCAACGCGTACTCGGACGAGATCCTCCACCGCGCCCGGCTCTCGCCGGTCCAACACACGGCGCGCCTCTCGGGCGACGAGCTCGTGGCCCTGCACCGGGCGACGCAAGCGGTGCTCCGCGAATGGACCGACCGCCTCCGGGACGAGACCGGCGAGGCCTTCCCCAAGGTCGTGACCGCGTTCCGGGAGGGCTTCGCGGTGCATGGCCGCTACGAGAAGCCGTGTCCCGTCTGCCGAACGGCCGTCCAGCGGATCCGCTACGCGGAGAACGAGACGAACTACTGTCCCACGTGCCAGACGAAGGGGAAGCTCCTTGCGGACCGTTCCCTCTCGCGGCTCCTCAAGGACGACTGGCCGAAGACCGTCGACGAGCTCGAAGAACGGTTGCGCTAGCGAAGACGGACGCCGCCGGTCTGGACCACGAGCACGCCCCGGTTCCTCGGCGCCGACGACCCGCCCTCGGCGCACGCCCCCGTGCACACGTCCGCGACCGCGACGTAGACGTCGCCCGTCGACGGATCCGTCTCGACGTGGAGGAAATCGTACATCGCGTCCGGCGTCTCGCCGCACCGACCCGTGCAGTCGCCGCGGGCGAGCGGGTCGTCCGACGGCGTCACGCGGACCGTGGCGAACGTCGGCTCAGGGGCAAGCCCGTCGAGGGTCATCCCGAGGTAGCCGTGCCACATCGCTCGGGGCGTCGGACCGAACCCGGAGCGGTCCTCGGTGCCGATGTAAAAGAACGCGACGCGGCCCGCGGACCCCGCGGCAATCCCGGGCCGCACCGCAGCCGTCACCGACGGGAGGCCCACGGCGAGCGGCGCCTCCCAGGTCCGGCCTTGGTCGGTGCTTCGCGAAAGGCGCGGTCGGCCGTCCTTCGCGATCCAGAACACGTATGCGTTCCCTTCGTCGTCCACGGCGACGGTCGCCTCGTGGTGGTCCCCGAACTGGGGTGATCCTCCGGTCTCCTCGTCGACGACGACCATCTCCCACGTGGCCCCGTCGTCCCGCGAGACCTCGACGACGACGGTGTCGCAGATCACATGCGGCAGATACGCCGTCCCTTCCGCGAACGAGGCGCGCCCGTGGCCATGGATCGGATAGTTGCAGGTGCGCTCAACGTTCCGGTCGGGCGCCTCGGGGTGAAGGAACGGCATGAGGCGGGCGGGCTCGAACGAGCGTCCGCCGTCGAGGCTCCGCGTGCAGGCCGCGGTCGCGACGAACTGGTTCGTGCAGAGATAGAGGACGTTCGGGTACCCCGACGTCGTGGCGACGGTCGCCGGGCCTGCGAACAACGTCTGGTGGTCGTTCACCGGGAACCCGCATCCTGCGGAATTGTGCTCCCAGCTCTCGCCCTCGTCGTCCGACCAGCCCACGTAGAGGCAGCCCACGTAGAGTTCCGCCGTGAAGAGCCGACCGGTCGTCGGGTCCACGTAGAGGTACGGATCGAAGTCCATCGGCAGCACCGGCACGCCGGCGACCGTCGGCGTCACGACCTCCCACGTCTCGCCGCGGTCACGGCTCCGGAGGATCTCGCTCCGCGCGCCGACCGGCACGCGGTCCTTCTCGGCGCCGAAGACGTCCGTGTCGCCGCTTACGAAGAAGACGGTCCCCGAAGGCGAGACCCCGACCGTCGGTTCGAGGGCGCGCCGATCCGCGACCGGCCGAAGCGCGAACTGGGGCGGCTCCGCGCCGAACGCGGGCGCGTCGACGAGCCCGCTCGCCGCGTGGAACACGACGTCGACCGGCGCGTCGGGCACGGCGCCGGGTGCGACGGGTTCGGGCGCGACGCATCCCGAGAGGGCGGCGAGGGTCGCAGCAAGCAGGGTGTACGCCTTCACCGCACGACGTGGCCAAGGCCGTACTTAGCCGTTGTTGACGCGGCCGCGAAACGGCCCGCTTCCGTACATCTACGGGTGGTTCCGTCTCCGAAGGCTAGCCCGCATGAACCCCTCGCCCCCACGGGGTTCCAGGAGGTGAACACATGGGCTTCATCTGGTGGGGGATGGTCCTCGTCGTCGTGGCCCTCCTCCTCCAAGTGTCCGGAGTCCTCCCTGCCGGGGGCGCCGTCGAGTACATCGGTTGGCTGCTCCTTCTCGTGGGGCTGGTCCTGATGCTCGCCGATTTCGTCCGCGCCCGGGCGCCAGGACGGGCGTGAACGTAGAAAGGGGAAAGGGGAAAGGAGGAACGGAGTGACCTCTCCGTTCCCCTCTCCCCTATCTTCGTTTCAACTTTCACATAGCCCCCCCGCGACCCCTTACCACGGTCGTCCGCTCCATGGACGGCTGTGGTCTGCCCTTCTTCGCCCGGGTCTCGGGCTCCTCGATGGGCCGGGCCCCGCGGTCCGCGCCCTAGGACAGGAGCTTGCCCATTTTGCCGTGCACCAGCGGAGCGGGACCGTCCTTTGGTGCGACGGCGACCACGGCTTCAACCCGTATTCCTTCGCAGAGATCAACCTGGTCCGAGGGCTTGCCGCGGACCATGGAGCAGAGAGAGTGCTCGTGAAGCGGTGCATGACGCCGTTCCAGTGGGACACGGTCCTTACGCGGCACCTTCCGGAAAAACTCGCGACGACGCCTTCCCCGCTCGTCCTCGCCCTCCCGTACGACCGGCTCTTCTCGACGGACGAGCTCCAGCCCTGGGAGCAGCGCGACTACGTCGAATACAGCATCGAGTCGCTCCGCGACCTTGCCGCGCGGCACTCGGTCCCGATCCTCCTTGGTGCGCACCTTGCCCGCTGGAGCCTCACGCACCCCGAGCTTGCCGCCCGGACCGTCTCCGGTGTCGAGCGACGGTACCGGATGACGCGGTCCCGCGACGGATCGTTCACGGTGGCTCCCGATGCGGGCGCACGCGTCGTTCCGCTCGGAGGGCAGACGAGGTTGGTGCAGTTTGCGTGAAGGTGTGAGACATGGGACAATCGACCCCGACCACGACGATGGCGATCGACACGTTCGAGGAACGCTACGCGAGCTTCCGCGCCGAGCTTTCCCCGCGGGAGCGGGCGGTCTTCGACGAGCTCGTCTGCCGCGCGCGGCGCCACTCGAACGCGATCAACCGCCGCCCCCACCTCGACTTCGAACGCCCCGTCTTCCTCTCGATGCTCTTGGAGACCTTGGAGGACCTCCACACGGTCCGCCGGGAACTCGAAGCCATGGAAGGACAGCTGAAGGAGGTGTGCGATGTCCTCGAAGACGCCGGCCTGGTTGTTCGACGCATACCCCGACGCGCGCCGGAGCTCCTTGATCGTA
Source organism: Methanobacteriota archaeon (assembly GCA_052387135.1). Taxonomy (GTDB): domain Archaea; phylum Thermoplasmatota; class SW-10-69-26; order JACQPN01; family JBQTJL01; genus JBQTJL01. Next base: position 5,146 of record JBQTJL010000289.1, read on the forward strand.
TGGGTCAAACGCGGCTCCACGGTCGAACGCCGGCTCGTCCCGTATCGCCCTGAGTTCGCCGTCGCTCCCGACGCGGCGCCGCTCTCGCTCGCCGAGGAGATCCTCGCAGACGACCCCCGCGTCGAGAAGACCTGGCGCGACGTCGCGACACTCTGGCTCCGGGGACCCCAGAAGCCGGTCCTCCGGGTCCGCCCGCGACGCCTCCAGGACCTCCACGCGGTCGCGACCGATCTTCGGAAGAAGACCCGGACCAAGGGGTTCCTCTTCTTCGACGTCGACCACGCGCCCGAGTCCCGGTGGATGCACGAGCAGCATCTCTTCAGCATGTG
>JBQTJL010000290.1:0-2147 GCA_052387135.1 Methanobacteriota archaeon
ACGCCCCTCCTTGGCTGGAGACGCCGTTAGATGGGGGACGGGGCCTCCCGGTCTGGGAGGCCCCCATGTCGCAGTCCCCCGTCCGGATCGCCGTCGCGATCGGGCTCGCCGCAGCCATGGCGGCGGCCGCCATCGGCGCGAGCGTGGGCTCGGGCCTCGGCCTCGGGATCGCGCTCGACCCGCTCGTCGGGGCCGTGCTCCGGCCGGGCATCGTGGATGCGGTGGACGTCGCCTGCGCGACCGGCGTGCAGGGCCTCGTCCGTGAGATGGGGTCCGTCGGCACCCTTCACTGCACCTTGAGCGACGCGCTCCGCGCCGCCCTCCCGGGCACGACCCTGCTCGTGTCCGCCGGCCGACACGCCGGTCCGTTCGAGATCGCCACCCCCGGGATCACGCTCTGCGCCTCCGTGCTCGGCGCCAAAGGATGCGCGCCCGGCGCCGAAGCGATTCTCGCATCCGATTCGGGCCCCGCGGTCCGTATCCTCGCATCCGACGTCACGCTGTCCGGGCTCACCGTCCGGGCCGGCCCGGGGAGCCCCGGCGTCGAGATCCGCGACGCGTCCGGGATCCGTCTCCTTTCGAACCGCTTCGAGCTCGGAGTCGGCTCGGACGGGCCCGCGGTCGCGGCGTCCGGCGTGTCCGGGCTCCTTGCGAAGGGGAACGAGTTCCGCGGCGACGGCGTCGGCACCGGGCTCCGGCTCTCGAGCGTCCGCGAGGCGGCCCTCGGGAACAACGTGTTCCGCGCGCTCGCCGTGGGCGTCGAGGCGACCGGGCGCGGGCCGGGCCTTTCGAGCACCGGCGACTCGTTCGCCTCGGTGCGGACCGCGATGCTCGTAGGCCCGGACGCCGACGGCGCGCCGACCGGCACGTTCCGGGTCCGGGGCGCGGACTTCGCATCGGCGACGACCGCCGTCTCGGTGCGGCCCGAAGTCACCGGGATCGTCCTCGACCTTGCTCTCAATCGCTGGGGGACCGACGACGCGGGGGCGATCGCGGCCCGGCTCGACGTCGCCGCCGTGGGCCTCGGTGTCACGACGCTCCCCCTCATCCTCTCCGAGACCGGCGTCGCGGACCCGCCCGCGGTCGAGATCGCGGCCGGCGGAAACCGCTGCGCGGAATCCGCGTTCGCGACGATCCAAGCCGCCGTCCTTTGTGCGCGACCGGGCGCGACCGTGCTCGTGCGCCCGAGCGCCGCGCAGCCGGCGCTCCCCCGGCTCGAGTCCGTCGTCGTCCGCCAGAACGGCGTCGGCGAGGAACTCGACGGCCTGCGCCTCTGCAGCGCCCCGATCGGCGTCTTCGACTGCGACGCGCCGGCCGCAGACACGACCGTGCTCGACGCGCGGGGGATCGACGCGCCCGCGATCGAGATCGGGGCCGCGGACGTGCTCGTGCGGGGCCTTACGGTGCTTGCCGCGCGGGTCGGGGACGGGGACGGCGCCGCCGTCGCGCTGGGCGACGCGGACCGCGCCCTCCTCGACGGCCTCCGGATCCGGATCCAGGGCGGCGGCTGCGACGCGGAGCGCATCCTCGAGGAAGGCGCCTGCGCCGAGGCCGCCGGCATCACCGGTGTACGAGGGACCGGCCGCGACGTCGTCGTCTCGGGCTCGGCCCTTTCGGCGGACCTCCTTGCTCCCGATGGGACCCTCGGCGCCGCGTTCGGGATCGCGGGCGCGCTCCCGAACCTCACCGTGACCGGGTCGACCTTCCGCGCGTTCACGGCGGCCGCGATCGACGTCGGCGCGCCGGACGTCACGGTCCGCGGGAACACGTTCCTCCTTTCGGCGGTCGCCATCCGCGACTGCGACGGCGACGGGCTCGAGGTCCTCGAGAACACGTTCGCGGGCCACCTCGACGCGGTCCTCGTCTGCGGGGCGCCGGGCCCCACGGGAATCGTGCTCACGGACAACCTCATCGGCCTCACGAACGCTCGCGGCGTCCACTTTGCGACGGGCACGGCCGGCCGCTCGGTCGACGCGCGCTGCAACGAGTGGGGCGTCTACCACTCCGTCGCGATCCGAGCGACGCGGGTCCGCGACGACGGGACCGCGAACGCGGTGCAGCACGACCCGTTCTGGTCGCTGGAGCTTGCGCGCCTCGCGTGCCTTACGCCGCCCGCGGCCGATTTCGGGATCTCGACGAACCCCGCC
>JBQTJL010000291.1:0-8371 GCA_052387135.1 Methanobacteriota archaeon
GCATGAACGTCGCATCGATGAAGGACTCCTGCCAATCCAGCATGGACCGCATGTCGAGCTGGCGAAGGAACCCCTGCCACACGTCCTCCCAGACGCCCTCCTGCTCCCACCGATTGAGCCGCCGCCAACACGTCGCGGGACTCGGATACTCCTCCGGCAAATCCCTCCATCGGGCTCCCGTCCGGAGCACCCAAAGGATGCCCTCGAAGACGCCGCGATTGTCCGCCCACGGACGCCCGCCCTTCTTGGACGGCTTCCACTTTGGGAGCAAAGGTTCGACCCTCGCCCACTGCTCATCGGTTAACCTGATCTCCGCTCCGCTGCGCATCCCATCCCGAACGCAGAACCGCGCCCAGACTACAAACGGGTTTTGAAACCGTCTCTAGCGCTCGCGGTAGACTTTTCGAGCGGCCTCCTCCTTGCGGCCCTCGGCGTATGGGTGGCGACGCTGCGGCCGCGCCGCGGGCCGAACGTGGTGCTTGCGAGGTTCCTCGTCGCGTTCGGCGGAGCGTTCATGTACTCGAACGCCCGCAACGCCGGCGCGATCCCACCGAACTATTGGATCGACGCGTTCCTCTTTGCCGCGGCCGCGGCCGCCGCGCTCCCCCTTGGCGTCGTGGCACCGACGAGGCTTCCTGGCCCGCGCATGCGCATCGCCGCGGCGACGTGGGGCGGCTACGCGGTGCTCTGGCTTTCCTACGCGGGGGCAATGGTGGAAGGCTGGTCCATCCCCGGATGGGGCCTCGGGGACCTGCCGTTCTCGCTCGGCGTCGCGAACTTGGTCGTCATGGGACTGATTTTCCTCCTCGTCGCAACGAGCGTCCTCTGGGCCCTCCGCTTCCGCGAAGCGGGGGATTCGGACGAGCGGCGGAGGCTCGCCGTGCTCTCCGCCGGCGTCGGCGCATACGCGGTGATGTACTGCGTCCAAACAACGATCGCCAACGCGGGCGACCCGCTCTGGGGGACGCGGCCCGCGCTCCAATTCCTCGCCGTCGCCCCGTTCGCGGCCGCGTTCCTCGGGGCCCTTTCGGCGTGGACGTGGAACGTCGCCACACGGCCCGACACGCACCTTTCGCGGAACCTGATCCTGTTCTTTGCAGCGCTCGCGGCGATTGGGTCCGCCGCCGCGAAGCTCGCCGGCGACGACGGCTTCGCGGGGGTCGCGCGCCTCCTCGGCGCGCTCGTGCTCACGGTCGCGCTCCTCCGGGGCCAGTTCCTCGAGGTCGACCTGAAGCTTCGCTGGAGCATCAGCCGCAGCACGACCGCGGCCCTCTTCGTCGCGGTCTTCTTCGTCGCAAGCGAGAGCGCCCAGGCGTTCTTCGGGGACGAGAACCCGTGGCTCGGGATCGTCGCCGCGGGCGCCCTCGTCTTCGCGATCCAGCCGCTTTCCCGCGTCGCCGACCGGCTCGCCGAGCGCGCGGTGCCGATCGGCCATCCCGCGCCGTCCGTCGCCGCCTCTGCGGCCGCACGGCGGGAGCATGCCTACCGCGACGCCGTGCGCCTCGCGCTCCGCGACCGCACGCTCACGAGGGAAGAGGAGCGCCGCCTCCTGCGGCTCGCGGAGGAGCTCGGGATCCCCGCGGGACGCGCCGCCGCCCTCCACGAAGAAGTCGAGCGCGAGCGGGGGGCGACCTGACGCCGAGTGCAAGCGCAGGCCCGAGGGCGCGAAGCGACCGAGGCGCAGGGCGCGCACGCGCCCTAGCGGCACGCGCAGGCGCAAGGCACGACCACGCTCGCCCCTTGGCCCATCCGTCCCCCATGCCCAGCCCTGCGCTTGGGCTCGCCCTTGCGCCTGCGCCCGTGGACCGGCCCATCACCTTTTTCTTGGGGACGCGGTTGCGGTCCTCATGACGGACGAGACGGCCGAGGCGCGCGCCGCCCGCCGCGCCGCCGAACGGAAGGCGACGGCCGAGGCGGTCGAGCGGGACCTCGCCGCAAACTACCTTGCGCCGATCCCCGCCGACTGGAAATACGCCGAGCTCCAGGCGGAGCACGCCCGGCTCCGGACGAAGATCCAGGAGCTCCAGATGATGGTCCTCAAGGGGCGGTTGACCCCCGCCGACGAGCAGACGTTTGAACGGCGGCTCGTCGAACAGATTCATAAGGTGGAGGAACGGGCCGCCCGGCAGTAACGCAACCTTTTTACCGGGCGGCCTAGTATGGAATCGCGAGAACCATGCAGGTCACGGTCACGGAGGCGGCCGAAAGGCAGCTCGCGGAGTACGCGAAGCAGATGGGCAAGGAGGGCTACGGCCTCAAGATCAGCGTCTACCCCGGTGGCTGCGCCGGCTTCCAATACGGGCTCGACCTCGTGAAGGAGCCCAGCCCCGAGGACGACATCGTCCACGCAAACGGCGTCAAGGTCTTCGTCGAGCGCGAGATGGACGCGCTCCTTGACGGAATGACGATTGACTTCGTCCAGACCTTGATGGGCGGCGGGTTCCAGATCAACAACCCGAACGCGAAGTCCTCGTGCGGGTGCGGGCACTCGTTCCAGGCGTAAGGCGCGTCGGCCGTGGGCCGTCCGCCGTGGGCCGCCGCCATTTGCCGTCTGTTCCCTTGGCGGGAACCTGTTTCGGCGAACCCTTAGACATCCTTTAAGAGCGACATCCCACCATAGACCTACGTGGAAGTCACCGGTCGGCCGGCGCCGGCGCTAGGGCGTCGCGCGGCTCCGCCCTGCGCCTCGCTCCCGTCGGTCGCTTCGGCCAACGGCCAACGGCCGACGGCAAACGGAATCAAGGCGGTCGCGTTCGACCTCGACTCGACCCTCGTCGATTTTCTTTCGATGAAACGGGCGGCGGTCCGCGCCGCGGCCCGTGCGATGGTGGACCGCGGCCTCCCGCTGCCGCTCGACCGCGCCTACCGGCGCCTCCTTGCGACCTACTTCGAGGTGGGGATCGAGAGCGATCGCGCGTTCACGGTGTTCCTCGAGCGCACGATGGGGCGGGCCGACCGCACGACGGTCGACGCCGGCGTCCGGGCCTATCTTCGCACGAAGGAGGAGGTCCTCCAGACGTATCCCGGCGCGCACGAGACCCTCGGCGCGCTGAAGGCGGCCGGGCTCCGGCTGGGCGTCGTCACGGACGCGCCCCGCGACAAGGCCATCGTCCGGCTTTCGATCACGAAGCTCGGGCCCTATTTCGACACGATCCTCGCGCTCGAGGACTCGCCCCGCGGAAAGCGCGACGTGCGGCCGTTCCTCCTCCTTTGCGACCGCCTCGGGCTCTCCCCGCGCGAGGTCCTGTTCGTCGGCGACAACCCGCTCCGGGACGTCTCGGTCGCAAGCCGGCTCGGGATGGCGACGGCGCTCGCCGCGTACGGGATGCAGGACCACGGCGAGTGGGCCCACCGGAAGGTGCGTCCCACGTTCGTGCTCGAAACGCTGCCCGACCTCCTCAGCGCCGTGCAAGGGCTCCGCAACGGGACCGTCCGCCTCCGGCACACGCAGTCCCGCCTGTCGGATGCGCCGGGCAGCTGAGGCCCTGCGAAGGCTCCGACGATTCAATGGCGTCACCACAAGCCGGATGCCGTCCCTCGCCCCGTGTTTTCCGGATTCACCATGGCGGCGAGGATGGTGGCGCTCGTCGGATTCCTTGCGACGCTCGCGGTCGACCCCGCGGCCGCGGGGCCCCTGTCGCTCGACGAAACCGTGCTCCACGGCGCGCCGCTCCCCGAGATCGATGGCCTCCCGGAGATTCCCGGCGTCGTCGTCGGACTCCTCCATCGTGTGCAGGTGCTGCTCCCCGCGTCCGGCGCGCCGGATTCCGAGCCGTTCCGCTCCGCAGGCGCCGCCACGGTCGTTCCGGCCGCCGTCCTCGACCACCCCGGTCTCCTGTTCACGTTCTTCGCCGCCCTCGCGGGGATCCTCGCGTGGCTTTCGCCGGCGGCAAAAACGTGGCTGCCGCGGATCCTCGCCGCCCCCTTCTATTCCCACCTGTCCCGCCACGAACTCCTTGCGCACCCCGTCCGGGCCCGGGTCTTCGAGATCGTGAAGGCGACGCCGGGGATCGCCGCGACCGAGATCGCGCGCGCGGCCGGCGCCTCGTGGTCCGCCACGGTGCACCACCTTTCGACGCTCGAGCGGGGCGGCTTCGTGGTCTCGATCCGTCAGGGCCGGTTCAAGCGATACTTCGAGAACGGCGGGCGGTTCGGAGCCGCGAAGGAGGCGATCGGGATCCTGCACAACCCGACGTCCGCGCTCGTCTTCCGCCGCGTCTCCGAGGCGCCGGGTCGGTCGCTCCTCGAGCTCTCCGGGGACCTCGGGCTCTCGCCGCAGGCCACGCACTGGCACGTCGACCGGCTCGCGGCGACCGCGCTCGTCGTGCGCGTCCGCGACGGCCGGGCCGTGCGCCACTTCGTCGCAGAAGATTCACCGGCCGTCGCTTCTTCGCGTGTCGCGCGAGCGTCCGGGTAGCCCGCTTGGTCGCGGAAAACGCGCAAGCGACACGTTGCCCCCTGGTCGGCGACACGATTCGTGTCGCCCGCCGTTCGCGCAGGTGAGACGGGTTCGCATCGCAGCATCCGTCGTGTCGCCGCGCCGATCCGCGCCCGCCTTCTATCAACCAACGGCGCGACATTTCGCCCCGATTTCCGTGTAGCTTCCGGGCGAACAAAACATTGAAGCGTCGAACACGTTTAGTGACTTCGAACCCCTGGGGGGCGACCAGCTTGCGGAACCGTGCTTTCCTACTCCTAGTACCGCTGATGCTATCGACCGTCAGCCCTGCGCTCGCGTCGATGTTCTCGGGCGTCGCGAGCGCAGAACCGGCGGGGGGCTCGCCGTTCGTCTCGTCCGCGACCGGGATCGTCGCGACGGGGCCGGACGGGCAGCGGCTCGGCCCGTTCGCGACGACGAACTCGGGCGCCCGCGGGTTCCGCGATGACGGCCGTGCGGACCTTGCCTGGGTGAAGACGGACGCGTTCCTGGCGCGCGGCGTCTCCGCGATCGTCGGAAGCGATCCGCGCTCCGGCGTCACGTCCGCCGAATCCGCGCTCTCCGAACTCCTCGTGCTGAACGGGGTCGCGAGCGTCGACCACGTCCGCGCGGTCCTCACGATGGGACCCGACGGCGAGCCCGTCACGACGGGCTCGTTCGCGGCCGGCATGACGCTCGGCGGCACGCCGGTCGGCACGTTCTCCGAGCCTGCGGTCATCGACGACGTCCCGGGGGTCGTCGTCCACTTCCTCGAACTCACCCGGGGGCTTCCCGGCGGATGCGCCCGCCTCGTCGCCCTCCGCATCACGACCGAAGCCGGCTGGGAGATCGTCGCCGGCGACGCGACCGCCTGTCCGTCGCACCCGCGCGAGCAGCCGAAGCTCACCCTCGCCCGGACGTACGTCGGCCTCGAACAGCTCACGACGCTCGGCCAAAGCGACGTGCTCCACGGAGCAAGCGGCACGCTCAGCGCGCAGGGCCGCGGCGAAGGCGAGGCCACGTCGTTCCTCGACCTCCCCGAGGGTCCCGACGCGAAGGTCCGCGCGTGGGAGACCCGGCGGATGCAGGGGAACGAGGCCGAGGCGCGCGGCGGACTCACGTTGACATCGTTCGAGATCCCCGGGCTCCTGAAGCTCGTGGCACCCGTCGAAGCCTCCGTCCGCGCATGGGGCGACCGGAACTCGTTCGACACGGACGTCCAGTACACGACGGTCCAGCTCGAGGTCCAGGGCCAGCACTTCGAGGCCGCGGCCCGGGACGTCCGCATCCCGATCAAGGACCCGAACGATCCGGACGGGATCGCGGAGATCGGGTACGTCGCCGTGAACGAGAAGCTCGAGTACTTCAACGAAGACTTTGGGACCGGCGAGCGGTACGTCGTCGCAAGCTACGCGCTCTTCCGGATCATGATCGACTCGGCCGAGCCCCAGTTCGGCCTGCCGCCCGACGTCGACTTCCGCGTGGGCTACGCGTACGCCGAAGTGCGCGTCCCCGGCGAGGCCCGCCTCGTCGCCGAAGCGATCGCGAGCCCCGGCGTCGTCCGCGAGGGGACGCCCGTCACCTTCACGTACACGGCCCGGAGCGAAGGCCTCGGCCTCATCTTCGACACCACGGTCTCCGACGCCCGCGTAGGGCACATCCCCGCCTGCGACGCGCCGCTCCTTCGCCGCAGCGAATCGACGCGGTGCGGCCTCACCCGGCCCGTCGACGACGCGGACCAGGGCGGCGTGCCCGTCCTCGCCGAGGCCACCGGCCCGTGGGGCGAAGCGCTCTCCGCGACGGCGTTCGCGCCGCTTCGCATCATCCACCCCTCGCTCACGCTCTCGCTTGCCGCCTCGCCGCCGATCGTGCACCCGGACGACCCCGTGACCCTCACGTACGTCGTCCGGAACACCGGCGACTCGGTCCTCCGCGACGTCGCGATCGACGACGATGCGTTCGGGCCCACGGGCACCGTGCCGTCGCTCGCGCCCGGCGCCGAGGCCACCGTCGTCTTTTCGGCGCCCGAGGACGGGGCCGGCGTCCACCGGAGCCGCGCGATCGGGTTCGACGAGATCGGGCTCCCCGTGACCGCGACGGCGGAAGACGCCGTCGCCGTGATCCACCCCGGGATCTCGCTCACGGTCGAGGCCACGGACATCGTGCGCGCTGGCGACCCCGCCGTCGCGAACTACCGCGTGGCGAACGTCGGCGACACGCCCCTCTCCTCCGTCCGCCTCGTCGACGGGGCGAGCGGCACCGACGCCGACCTCGGCACGCTCGAGCCCGGCGCCGAAACCCTCCACACGGCGACGTTCTCCGCGCCGGACGCGTCCTTCGTCCTTGCGCCGCAGACGACCGGCGCGGACCGTACCGGCGCCCTCGTCGCGGCGACCGACGAGGAGGCCGTCCGCGTGATCCACTCCTTCCTCGGCGTGACGGTCACGCCCTCGCCCGACCTCCTTCGCGACGACGGCACGGTCACGTGGTCCGTCCGGGCCGAAAACTCCGGCGACAACACCCTCGCCGACCTCGTGCTCACCGACGCCGCCGGCGTGCCGATCGGCACGCTCGCCTCGTTCCCGCCCGGTGGATCCGCCCTGTTCCAGCGCGTCGAGGCCCTGGACCGCGACCAGACGCTCGCCGTCACCGGCGTCGCGACCGACGAGGCCGGCCTCCCGGTCGAAGGCCTCGGCGCGGGAGACGTCCGCGTGATCCACCCGGCCCTTTCGCTGGACCTTTCCGCGGAGCCGGCGATCGTGCACGCGGGCGACGACGTGCTCCTCACGTTCGTCGTCACGAACACGGGCGACGCCGACGTCTTCGACGTCCTCGTCGCGGACGACGTCTTCGGGACCGCCGGGACGATTCCGGTGCTCACGCCCGGAACTTCCGAGACGCTCACGATCCGGGCCGCCGAGGTCGAAGGCGGCCTCCACCGCGGCACCGCCGCCGGGACCGACGAGCTCGACCTTCCGGTGCGCGCCGCCGACGACGCCGCGGTCCTCGTCATCCACCCGGGAATCGCGCTCGCGGTCGACGCGCCCGCGATCGTCCGGGGGGGCGACATGGTCGTCGCGACGTACACGGTCACGAACACCGGCGACGTCGCGTTGGACCCCGTCACGATCCTCGACGCAGGCTCCGGCCTCGAGGGAGACCTGAGCGCCCTCGACGCAGGCGGCGTCAAGATCCTCCAGATCGCCTTCCCGGCGCCCTCGGCCTCGTTCGACCTTTCGCCGGTCGTGACGGGCGCCGACCCAGCCGGCGGATTCGTCTCGGACGTCGCCTCGCGGGCGGTCCGCGTGATCCACACCGGGCTCGACGTGGTCGTCGTCCCCGACCCCGCCGTCCTTCGCGGATCCGGCGACGTGTCGTGGACGATCCGCGTCGAGAACACGGGCGACAACACGCTCACCGGCATTACGGTCCGCGACGCGGACGGGGCCCTCCTCGGGGACCTCGACGCGCTCGCCGCCGGCGCGACCCACGCCTTCTCGCGGACGGACGCCGTGACGTCCGACGCGACCCTCGTTGCGACCGCGACCGGCACCGACGAAGCCGGGCTCGGCGCGACCGCGACCGACGACGGAAGCGTCCGCGTGATCCACCCGGCCCTTGGCCTCGTCCTCTCCGCGGATCCCTCGATGGCGCACGTGGGCGACGAGGTGCTCCTCACGTTCGTCGTCACGAACACCGGCGACTCGCCCGTCTTCGACATCCGCGTCGGGGACGACGTCTTCGGCGCGGCGGGACGGATCCTAGTCCTCTCGCCCGGCGAGACCGCCACCCTCCCGCTCCGCGGGGGCCAGCCCGAAGGCGGACTCCATCGGGCCGACGCGGCCGGGCTCGACGAGCTCGGACTCTCCGTGACGGCCGCCGACGACGCCACCGTGGTCCTCCTCCACCCCGCGCTCGCGGTCTCCGTCGACGCGCCCGGCGTCGTCCGCGCGG
>JBQTJL010000292.1:0-5781 GCA_052387135.1 Methanobacteriota archaeon
GCGGAGGCGGTCCCCGACGCGATCCCTAGCCCAAGCACGATTGCGACCGAGAGGACGAGCGCTTTCATCGCGAGACCCGGACCCCGGACGCGCGCCGGGGATTGTAAGGTTTGCGGGGAGGCCAGTAGCTCCGGAATCGGGCGCGTGACGTCCGGGGCGGGGCGGGGGTCCGGCGGGGTTTTTCGCTGGAGGCTCTCGCGATAGAGTTTGTGGAGTGGTCGTGTTGCCGTTTGTCGGCGGCGGGTGGCGTTCGTCGCTTGCCGAGGCGACACGCGCCAGGAGGGAGTGTCCGGTTGTTTGTGTACGGCGAGTGGTCCCAGACGTGAAGACCGCGTGAGACGATGCCGACAGCCGAAACGGTGACAAGGAAGACGAAGAAGGATATCCCGTCCGCCGACGGGAACGACGCCGGTACGAACCCATCCGCGTCGAGGGACCCCGACAAGCCTGGGTCGTCGACACGACCGAGTGGCGCGTCGCGGAAGGCAAAGTCTTCATCTACGGCGTCATCGACGCCCACTCCCGCTACGGTCCCCGCATCGCGCCCTCCCTGTTCGAAGACGCCTCCGCCACGTTGGGCTTCTACGAGGAAGCCCTCCGCGACGAGGTCCCCGTCGCGATGCACTCCGACCAAGGCAGCGAGCTCGCCAACCGCGACTGCAAGACGTACCTCGCCCTGCGAGGCGTCCAATGGAAGCCCGGACCCAGCCACACGCCCAACGCCCAAGCCTTCATCGAACGCTTCTTCCGGACCATCAAAGAAGAATGGCGGGACTGGAAGGACCCCCGCACGTTCCACGAACTCGAACAAAGCCTCGCCCGATTCCAAGCCTGGTACAGCCAAGAACGCGAACATTCATCCCTCGACTACGCCGTCCCGGAGCACGCCCACGATGCCTAAGAACGAGAACCCAACGAACCCGCGAACTCGCCTAAATTCTGGAGCAGTTCACACGCAGGGCAACGTCGTGGTGGCGAGCGCGCCCTTCGCGAGCGTCGTCCACAAGGGCGAGCGCCTCGTCCTCGCGCTCGCGGGAGGCAGCAGCGAGCTCCTCGAGAAGCCCGAGAAGCCGGTCATCACCGTGCACGGGGGGACCATCACGATCCCCGTCGCGCAGGGCGTCGCCCCGTTCGAGGGATCCCGATGAGCTGCCGTCCCACCGCCGCGGCGGTCCTCGTGGTGGCCATCGCGACCGCGGGATGCCTCGCAGCGAACCCGGCGCCCCGAGCGCCCGACGCGGATGACGCGGTCACGCTTTCGTGCGGCCCGTGCCAGGTGGTCGTCGCGACGGGTCCGGATCACGCGTACGAGCCGTGGCTCGCGGCGGACCCGAACGACGGCGCGCACCTCGTCGCCTTGGCGATGCAGTGGGGCGACCGCGGCCCCTGGATCCACGCCTCGACGAGCTTCGACGCCGGTGCGACCTGGACCCAGACCCGGCTCCCCGGCGGCGCGTCCTCGCCTCCTTCCCATCCCCTCGCCGGCGCGACGGCGCTCGCCGACCCTTCCGTCGCGATCACGAACGACGGCTCGGTCGTCGTGGCGGGCTTCGCTGTCACGGGAACGCCGATCGGGCCGACCAACCCCGTGCCGCAGCGGCCGCCTGCGACGGCCCCCATCGCCGCGAAGACCCAGGTCTTCGTCGCCGTGTCCCAGGACGGCGGCCGAAGCTTCCCCGACGTCCGTCTCCTCCACGAGGCGGGGGTGCGCATCGACGGGGCGAGCGCGGCCGGGCAAGCCGCCCCGGACGTCGCCGTGGATCGGACGGAGCTCACGCACCTCTTCGGGGCGCCTGACGGGCGCCTTGCGCTCACGTGGGCGAACCAGACGCGGCTCGCGAGCCGCTCGTCCGAGCTGCTCATCACCCTGTCGCGAGACAGCGGTCGGACGTGGTCCGAGGCGAGAAGCATTGGACAGGGCTTCGGGGCCGCGGGCGCCTTCGGCGCAGGCGACCGGGTCTACCTCACGTTCAACCGCGGGGGGAACCTCACGTTCGCGGTCTCGACGGACGCGGGGCGATCGTGGGAGTTCACGAACCTCGGGAGGATGTCGAGCTGGCTCGCGCCGATCTCCATGGACGAGGGCGAGCAGATCCTCATCGCGTACGGCCGACCTCTTGACGAGGAGACCCTGGGTCTCCAGGAGCCGACCGTCGTCGTTTCGGACGACGAGGGCTCCTCGTGGTCGAACCCCGTCGGCCTCGACCCGCCCGAAGCCGCGGGCCGCGCGCTCGTCGCCGCGGACGCGAGCCCGGACGGCACCCTGTTCGTGAGCTACTTTCACGCGAAGCACGACGGGCCGACGAGCTTCCGGGCGACCGCGTTTCGCGACGGGGTCGCGGGCGACCCGCTCGTCCTGAGCGAGAGCATCGGTGACCTTGCTCGAGGACGCGCGGGTGAGTACCAGGGCCTCGCGGCCGTGCCGGACGGCGCGTTCGTCACTTGGGTCGCAGAGAACGGCGGACGCGACGCGCTCTTCGTCGCCAAGGTCTTCCGGGAGGCTGGCCCATGACCTTCTTCCCACAGCCGGGCATCCTCATCGACTTCCTCGGCGCCGTGCTCGTCCTCGTCCTTGGTGTGCTCGTGCTCCGCGTGCGGCAGCGGCGGTGCTCGTGCCCTTCGCGTGGCTCGGCATCGCGGTCGCCCGCAAGGGCGGCGCGCACTACACCGTGATCGCGCTCGACTTCGTGCTCACGTACACCGCGTACTTCTTCGCGCTCCTCTTGTTCGCGCTGCGCTTCGGGCGGGCCAGCGGGAAGGACCGGGCGCAGCTCGCCCTCGTGAGCGGTGCCCTGGCGCTGCACCCGCTCGTGTCGGTCGGCGGGAGCCTCGGCAGCGGCTCGTCCTTGGTCCGCGCCTCCACAATGGCCTCGCTGGCCGTCGCCGCCATCCTCGTCGCGCTGTGGCTCGCGAACACGCGCAGCGGCGGCCGCGCGGCCCGCACCGTCGCGATCCTCCTGCCCGCCGCCGTGCTGGCGGGGATGCTCACGCGCGTCGCGGCCGCACAGTACGGCGTGGAGCCCAGCAACTCGGGCGTCTTCGGGCTCGTGCGCCTCGCCACCGTCGCGATCCTCGCCTACGCGATCCTGCGCCACCAGCTCCTCGGCCTCGACGTGAAGGTGAAGTGGACGCTGAAGCAGAGCACGGTCGCCGCCGCCTTCGTCGGCGTCTTCTTCGTGGTGAGCGAGAGCGCGAGCACCTTCTTCGCGGGGAGCGTCGGGCCGTACCTCGGCATCGCCGCGGCCGGGCTCCTCGTGTTCGCGATCGCGCCGCTGCAGCACCTCGCGCAGCGGGTCGCGGACAAGGCGATGCCGGGCGTCAAGAGCGTCGCGGAGATGGACCCCGTCGAGCGCGCGCGGGTGTACCGCGAGGCTTGCGCGCGCGCCTGGGCGGACGGGAGCGTGAGCCGCGAAGAGCGGGGCATGCTGCAGCAGCTGCGCGCGAGCCTCAACCTGGACGGGGAGACGGCGCTTCGCATCGAGGAAGACGTGGCGGGCGGAGGTGCGCGCTCGTGAGCACGCCCCTACACGTCGTAGCCCGCGCCCCTCGCGAAGAGGTCGGTGACGAGCACTTCGGCCGGCTCGACGGCGTACACGGCCCGGTACCCGCCGATGCGGATGCGGTAGAGGTCCTGCCGGCCGTGGGTTCCCTTCAGCCTCTTGATGTCAGCGCCCGGGCGGGCTGTCCGGGGATCGTCGGCGAGCCGGCGCAGGGCCACCTTCACGCGGTTCGCGTCGGCCGCGGGCAGGTCGCGCAGCGCCTTGAGCGCCTTCGGGTGGAGCTTGACCCGGAAGGCCATCAGGCGTCTTCCAGGGGGACGAACTTCTTGCGCTGCTCCAGGAGGGCGTACTGCTCGTTCATGAACTCCTCGTACTCGACGCGCTCCATGAGACGATCGAGGATGTCCGCCCAGGTCTGCCCCTTGAGACCGAACCTCCGGAGGCGGTCCCGCGTCGCGCGGGGGACTTGGATGGATGTGAGGTCGCCCATGGATCCCAACGAAGCTTATGGGGTGTCATGGGTATTTATGGGTTACGTCGGTCGTTGGCGGGCAGGTAGCGAAGGCGGGGGGAAGGCGGGGCGGACCAGACAGGCCGCGCGGTCTGCGCGGGGGGCGACGCGAGCAAAGCTCGGCCTCTCCGCGGACGATGCCCTCCGGCTCGAGCAGGAGGTGGAACGGTGAGCCTCGAGATCCTCGCGGAGCCCGACGGCGACCTCGACCGCGTCCACGCCCGGCATGCGGGTCTACGCCAGCGGCTTGCGGGGACGGTCCCAGACGGCGTCGCTCGTCGCCTGGACCCACATCACGCCCTTGCTTGCCTGGGCCACGAGGTGGAACCGGGCCAGCTCGCGGAGCGCCGCCTTGAGGGTCTCGCGACGGATCTTCTTCACTGGCAGCCGGCGCTCGATCTCCGCGTAGGAGAGCGGGCCCTCACCACGGCGCGCGGCCTGACGGAGCACCTTCTCGATGCGGTGGACCGTGGCGAGCGTCGGACTGGGGCCCTTGAGAGACCGCGGCTCCTGGACGAGCATCTACCACATAGTTGGGGTACCACACGTTTAAGGATTGCGCCGGGTGCGGGTGGGGGCGTGCTCGCATAGCCCTCCAGCTCGCCGCCGACACGCTGGTGAACGCGTCCAGCGGCCTGTTCCTCGCCCTCCTCGGTCTCGCCGTCGCGCGGGTGCGGCCGCGGCGGCGCGGGAACCTCGCGCTCGCGGCCTTTTGCGCCTGCTTCGGCGTCGCGCTCCTCGTCAACAACCTGCTGGAAGGGCCTGACACGTTCGTCGCCGAGGTTTCCGTCACGCTTCCTGCGTACTTCGCCGCCTTCGTGGCGCTCCTCGTCGTCGGGCTACGCTTCCCCGCCGACATCGCGACCCACCCGCGCCGCCGCGAAGGACTCGCCCTGGCCTCGGGCGCCGCGCTGCTCGCGGCGGCAGCGGGCGTGATCCTCGTGCAGGCCGTCGCTTCGATCCCCACCGCGACGCCCCGCCCGCCGGACGTCGCGCTGATCACGAACTTGATCGGCTCCGGGCACATGCTGACGGTCGCCGCGTACGCGTTCGTCCTCGTCCTCCTCGCGCACCGCGCCGCCTTTTCTGCCAACATGTCGGCCAGGGAGGCCGGGGCGTGCGTCCTGGTGAGCACGGCGCTGCTCCTCTACCCGGGCGTGATCGCGGGCGCCGTCGCGGACCCGCGCCGCGTTCCCGGTTTCGGCCTTCCGTGGGCGTTGGTGCTCGCCACGGTCTGTGCGCTCTGGCTGATGGCGACGCGCGACCGCTCGGGCTTCCCGATGACGCGCGCGGCCAGGAACGTCGCGTTGCTGGCTCCCGCCGTGTTCCTCGTGGGGATGATCTATGCGGCGGCAGGGGGGCTCGGCCCTGCAAG
This sequence comes from Methanobacteriota archaeon, assembly GCA_052387135.1. Classification (GTDB taxonomy): domain Archaea; phylum Thermoplasmatota; class SW-10-69-26; order JACQPN01; family JBQTJL01; genus JBQTJL01. Next base: position 5,387 of record JBQTJL010000292.1, read on the forward strand.
CCCCGGTCCCATCGTCGGGATCGCACGCATCGCGGGCGTCCTCGTCCTCGTGTACGCCATCCTCCGCCACCAGCTCCTCGGCCTCGACGTGAAGGTGAAGTGGACGCTGAAGCAGAGCACCGTCGCCGCTACGTTCATCGCCGTCTTCTTCGTGGTGAGCGAGAGCGCGAGCACGTTCTTCGCGGGGAGCGTCGGGCCGTACCTCGGCATCGCGGCGGCGGGGCTCCTCGTGTTCGCCTTCGCGCCGCTGCAGCACCTCGCGCAGCGGGTCGCGGACAAGGCGATGCCCGGAGTCAAGGCCGTCGGCGAGATGAATTCCGAGGAGCGTGCGGCCGCCTACCGCGAGATGCTCCGGGTCGCATGGCGGGACGGCAACGTCGACAAGAGCGAGCGCG
>JBQTJL010000293.1:0-4171 GCA_052387135.1 Methanobacteriota archaeon
GGTCCCCGGTCCGGAAGCGTCGTGCCGCAGAAGAGGCAGCGGCGGTCTTCGTGCACGGCCTCGGGGAGGAGCGCGCCGAGCGCCGACGGGCTGTTCGAGGCGGTCATCCGAAGTCTCCTTCCTTCTAGCGCGCTCTTAAGGGTTCGCGCACCGCATGGACGCGGGGCGCGGAGGCGGCCCCTCCGTGGACTACGGCGCGCGCGTCCGCTCGATGCCGAAGGCGATCTTGAGGTTCGCCGTGAATTCCACGATTTTTCCCTCCGCGTCGCACTTTACGCTGAGGTTTTCGACGTGCGCGCCGCGGATTCCCCGGGTCGTCTCCGCCGCATCGGCAAGGGCCGAACGGATCGCGTCCTCGAAAGACTCGCGGGAGCTACCGATGAGCTCGACGATCTTCGCGGTCCGGTGCTCGCGCGCCCCGGGGGCACCCTGTTCGTGTCGCTTCTCCTGCGTCGTGAGCGTGGGGGTCGGCATAGGCGCTCGTCCTTCACGAGACGGCCTTCCGGTTTCAACGTTTGGGCCGGGCTCCGGCGCGCGTCGATTGGCCAAGGAGTAGCGGGAAGAGGTCGCCGCGGGTCGCGAATCCCACGGGAAGGCCGTCGTCGCCCTCGACGAGCACGAGCGACTGGCTCGCAAGGAGTGCCGCGATCCGCTGGAGCGTGTCCCGCGGGCGGACCCGGTCGAGGGGTTCGAGCCGCACGCTTCCCACCGGCCGCACGAGCGCCGCGGCGAGCTCGGCCTCGACCAGGGTCTCGCAGACCGCGGCCGAGGTGAGGACGCCGGCGTAGTCGTCGCCGCGGGCCGTGAGCACGGGAAGCTCGGAGACGTCGTGGAGCAGCATCGCCTCGATCGCGGCGTCGAGGCGGTCCATCGGTTTGAGCTCTGGAAGGGGTCCCCGCGCGAGGATGCGGTCGACGAGGAAGCGCGTCGGGTCGGCCGCCGCGAGACGAAGGTTCAGGATGTGGACGTACCGGCGGATCTTCTCGTATGCCATCTCGCCCTTTCCCGCCTCCCAGCGGGAAAGCTGGCCCTTGTCGACACCGAGGAGGGCGGCCATCTCCTTCTGCTTCATCGCCCGCGAGCGGATGCCCGCGAGCTCGATCGGGGAGGGCAGGTCGACGAGGGTCCGTTCCCTTATCACAATTGACGGATAGTCAATCTAGTTGAAGAAATTGTTGATGATGGACCAATGGGAATGCCGTTCCATGCCTGCATCGTCGCCTTTCGGACTGGAGGCGTATCTGCCTCCGTCCCCCGTCTCCCTCGACCGATCACCCGTCACCTCGCCATCACCCATCACCTCCGTTCGGATGAACGAAGTACCCACCATGGGCCCGACGGTCGCCCGGCCTACCTCGGCCGTCGGGGCTCCCTTTTCCATTAACCGGGCCCCACACGGGGCCGTGCTCCAAGCCCCCGAACACGGGTCCCGGGCGTCGCTCCTTTCCGGATTGCCGGAGTCCGCCCGGGCCCTGTTTTTCCTCTTGCTCGAGGCAGGCCCGATGACCGCGCGCGAAGCCTCGCGCCGCTCGGGGATCCCGACGAGGACCGTCCGCTACGCCGCGTTCCGGCTCCGGATGAAGGGCGCGATCGAGTCGGTCCCCAGTCTCCGCGATGCTCGTCAGACCGTGCTGCACGTGACGGGGCAGAAGGTAGAAGGGAGAAGGTCGACGGGGACGGCTCGAGGACAGTTCACGAAGATGAACGCGGGGGCAAGTCTATGACGACGGCAAGGGGCGAGGAGCAAGAAGCAAGGGGCGTCGATCCCCGCGTCCCCCGCTTCGGCCAGGCCATCACCGGGATCGGGCTAGTCGTCGCGTTCGCCACGGTCACGGAGCCGCTCGTCGTCATCCTCGCCGCGATCCTCCTTGCGGCGACGCTCGGCGGGCCCCGGTGGAACGTCTGGAGCCACCTCTTCGGGCGCGTGGTCCGGCCGGCCTTCCGTCTTGCGCCGCCCGAGCATCTGAAGGACGGCGCGCCGCCGCGCTTTGCGTCGCTCCTCGGGGCGACGTTCCTTGGCGTAAGCAGCGTGCTCCTCTACGTCGGGTTCCCGTTCCTCGGCTGGGTCGCGGCGCTCCTTGTTTCCGCGCTCGCCCTCCTTGCGGCCGTCACCGACATCTGCGTCGGGTGCGAGTTCTACGGGCTCTGGCTCCGCGTCCGCGCGGCGCGGGCCGGGTAAGAAGTCCGAACGTTGCCCCTCGCCCCCGCCCGCCCTCGCCCTCGCCCTCGCCTCGCGCTAGCCTTAGCGCTAGCGCTAGCCCTTGACAAAAATAACAAACAGGAGAGGGGGCTCTCGCCCCCTCCCCCTCCAACCCGGTCCAAGCCGGGTCCCCTTGAGGTTGGTTCGTGTCCCCGTTTTCGTCGGAACTACCCAGGCCGCCCAAACTGGACGGCACGTCGCAGCTGTACCCCCTAGGCAATTCCTTTCGGCGTCTCAAGGAGCGGGATGCTTGATGTGCAGCGCCGCGAGCAGCCGGTCGAACAGCCGGTGGAGCCACGCCTTGAAGCGGTTCCACGGCCGGTCGGCCTCCTTCGCGGCGAGCGCGGCACGGAGGGCGCGGAGCGAGTCCGCGTTCGTGTCGAGCCCCGCAAGGTCGAGGTCGCCTGTGCGCATCCGTCCGCCGCGGAAGGCGTCGAGTTGGCGTTTCGCCGCGTCGAAGGCGCGGGTGTCCGTGGCGTCGAACTCGCGTCCGAGCTTCCAGCGGATCTCTTCCCACTCGCGCGGGATCGGCTCGTCCTTGAACCGGATCCCCTTCTCGCCTTGGTGGACCGCGATGCCGCCCCAGGTGTACCGGTGCTTCCGTAGCGCATCCTCGATGTCCCGGTCGATCTCCTCGTCCGTGGGTTCCCGGCCGAGCGTGTCCCATAGGGCGCCCCGGACCCGGCTCCGAAGCACGAGGTTCGCGACGCTTGCCGCGAACGTGGCGGAGACGAGCAGGGCGAGCCCTGCGGTGAGCACGATCGCCACCGGGACGCTCCGGTCCTCGACCCCGGGCACGCCCCAATGGGCCGGATAGGCCCAGAGGAAACCGCCGACGCCCACGACCGAGACCAGCGCCCCGGCGTAGCCGAGGAGGCGCATGTACCGCTTCGTGTAGAGGGCGAAGAGCTTGCCGAGGAAGAGCACGATCGTGCCCGCCCCGGCGACGGCCCCGCCCGCCTCACGGAGGAAGTACCGCGTCGTCTGCAGGTCCCGCGTCGCGGGATACGTCTGGCCGAAGACGAGGAGCGCCACGGCCGCAAGGACCAACACGCCGCCCGCGATGTAGAGGGTGAAGGACCCGTGGAGCCGGCGTTCGGAGAACGCCGCCTCGTCCTGCCCCATCCACGTCCGCATGCGGTCGATCGGACCCTCGCGGCCCGAGGCCCGGGCGTCGGCACGAGCCTGCTCGTGGGCCGCCCAGGCTTCCGCGCTCTTCACGATGACCACCCGGGCCTACTTGGCCTTCTTCGCTTTGTGGCCGTCCTCTTCCGAGAGCGCCGCGACGAGGTCGCCGCGGACGACGCTGAAGAGCGGGTCGTCCGACATGATCACGCGGTCGACCTCGAACGGGAGCTCCGCCTCTTCGAGCTTCTCCTTCAAGAGCTTGTCGAAGCCGCGGGGCTGGCACGTGCCGCCCGTGATCGCGACCGGGATCTTGAGGCCCTCTTCGACGTTCTTGCGGCTCACTTCCTTGGAGATGTGCTTCACGACGTAGTCGACGAGGTTCTCGTAGTAGACCGAGAGGGCCCCCTCGATGTCGCCGATCTTGCTCTCCCAGTTCAGGGTCACGCCCTTCTCCTTCCGGGCGGTCACCTTGTCGACGGGCACGCCGGTCGCGATCGAGACCTGGCGGTCGATCCAGTCGCCGCCGCGGCCGACCGAGAACTGCATGACCGGCACGGCGTAGTACGAGAGGCACACGTTCGTCATGCCCGCGCCCCAGGAGATCCCGAGGCCGGTGAACTTCTCCTGGCCGAGCTCGGAGTAGACGACCGCCATCCCTTCGTTGATCGGGTGCGGCGTGTACCCGGCGCGCTCCACGAGCCCCGCGAGGGTCTTCTGGTGGTAGAGCGTGTCGAGGTCCTCATCGACCGGGTTCGCGGGCACGTTGAAGTAGCACGGCTCGCCGGACTCCGAGGGCTTCCCGAGGAGCCGCTCCACGATTAGCTGGATCATCGGGATCGCGCT
>JBQTJL010000294.1:0-1720 GCA_052387135.1 Methanobacteriota archaeon
CCGAAGGGCTCGGCACCCGAAAGCCTTCGCCGAAGGCGCGCAACGAGCGCGACCCGGTCGTCCGGGTGCACGAGCTCGAGGTAGGACCGCATCGCGAGGAGCTCCGGGACGGTGTACCCGTAGAGCCGCCCGAGCGCGTCGTTTGCGAACACGATCCGCTCGCCCTCGGTGATGACGACGCCTTCGCCCAAGTCGCTCTGCTCACGCACCAAGGTCTCGTAGAGCCGGTTCTGGTCCCGGAGCGCGTGTTCGACGCCGACGCGGTGCCGCACCTCGGCCTCGAGCTCGAACGCGACGTCCGCGAGCCGGATCCGCGCCCGGGTCTCGCTCAAGGCCGTCTGGGAAAACAGGCTCCCGAGCGCCGCGGCGAGTCCCACGTACGTCACGCGGACCGCGAGCTCCGCCTCGTGCCCGGCGGTCTCGCCCACGGCCGCGACGAGCCCGAGATACCCGAGCCCGTAGAGCGCGGCCGCCGCGACGGTCTCCCGGGCCGAGTAGCGCCACGCGACCGCGAGCACCGCCACGTAGAGGGCGACGTAGAACGGCGAGTCGAAGCCGCCGGTCGCAAAGAGCCACACCATCGTGAACGCCGCGTCGGTCACCGTCGTGAACGCGCTCGAGCGAAGCACGGCCGAGCGGCGGTACGGCTCCGCAAGATAGACGTAGGCGCCGTAGACCCACGCGCCCGCAAGGAGGGCGTAGGCAAGCGGGCGGATCGCGCCCTCCGCATCCGTGAGCGGGAAGAGCACGGTGCCGGTCGCGATGACCGCGAGGCGGAGCTTCGCGAGGCTCCGCTCGGCCGCGAACACCTTCTCGGCCCGTGCATCGGTCCCGCCGTTTCCTTCGGCCGGCATCGGGGGGTCCTCTCTGGGCCGGTCGATATAGGGCTTCCCCGGTACCCGGACGAGGGCCCGATTCCAGCCCGGTCAAGCTTTAAATAGGGGATGCTCCATCCTTCCCACCCTCAGGACCCCCGAAGGGGGTCGCATCGAAGGCGTTATTCGGAGCGTTGTCTCGTGGCGGAAAAGGGCAAAGAAAAAGCGCCGGCCCCCGAAGAGGAGGCCAAGGCGGAGAAGGCCGACGCGAAGGCCAAGAAGGACAAGAAGGACGAGGAAGAGAAGCCCACCTCCCGCCTCGGCCCCCGCCGCGCCCCCGTGCCGCCCGACTTAACGTACACCGTCCGCCCCGCGTACACCGATTGGGAGGGGCAACCGCCCGACACCGCCGCGCTCGTGAACGTGCGCGGCCTGGGCTACGCGACCGCCCAGTACGTCGCGGACCTTGCCGGCGTCTCCCGCGCCGAACGGATCGGCAACCTTTCCGACGCGGACGTCGCGAAGCTCGCCGAGGGGATCGCCAAGGTCCCCGAGATCCTCCCGCCGTGGCTCTTGAACCGCCGCGGCGACCTCGACACCGGGGACGCCCTCCACATCGTCTCGACCGACATCGACACGAAGCGCCGGGACGACTTGAACCGCCTGAAGAAGATCCAGTGCTACCGCGGCATCCGCCACCAGGGCGGGCAGAAGGTGCGCGGCCAGCGCACGCGCTCGAACGGCCGCACCGGCCTCACCGTGGGCGTCCAGCGCCAGAAGCTCCAGGCGGCCGCCGCCGGCGCAAAGAAGGAAGAAGCCGGCAAGGCGCCCGAGAAGAAGGAGAAGAAGTGAGGGATCGCCATGGGAGACCCGAAGTTCCCGCGGAAGAAGTACGACACCCCGAC
>JBQTJL010000295.1:0-6609 GCA_052387135.1 Methanobacteriota archaeon
TCGACCCCTGCGGCATCGTTCTCCCCGGCGGCGACTGCGAAGACAGCTCCGCGCCCGCGGCGGCGGAAGGCGAGTAGGATGGATCGCATGCGCCGGATCGTGATCGTCGCGGTCGTCGCGGGGCTCCTCGCGCCGGTCGCGCTCGCAAAGACCCTCGCCGCGCCCTACAACCAATGGGGCGGCTCCTTCGACGCGGCATGGGGCTCGTACGGCGGCGAATACTGGATTGAGCCCACGCCGGGCCGCGCGCACGTGTACGCGCGCGGGCTCGTCGCAGGCGGGATCGTGACGCGTACCGTTCTCGGGAGCACCTACACGACAAACGCCGGAGACCTGCTCTCGTCGTTCAGCGCTCCCACGACCGCTTCGGGTCGCGCCACGGGCCACTTCAATTGCATCAACGCGGTGGTCGGAGGCACCGAGGCCACGCTTTCGCTCTCGCTCCGCAAGGAGCGTTGGACCGGCAGCAGTTGGACCCTCGAAGAGGACAAGCAACTTCCGAGCTGGAGCTGCTTCTTCTACACATTGGTGGACGAGCCGTTCTCCGGCGGCGCGTCGTTCACGTTCGCGCCGGCCCGGACCTATCGGCTGGGCGTCGAGGCGACCGCGAAGGCGAACGCGCTCGGCGTCGGGACCGCCATCGTGGACTTCTGTTCCACGGGGTCCTCGACATGCGGTTCGGCGGGCGAGTCCGTGACGGTGTCGTCGATCTCCGTTCCGAACCAGGCGCCGAAGGCGCGGGCGAACGCGGTCGCCGTCTGGTATCCCCTCGCGGTCCTCGGGATGAGCGCGACCGGCCGCGGCTGCGACATCGACGGCTACGTGAGCCGCATCACGGTCGCGGTCTCCGGCTTCGGCTCGACGACGCGGACGGGCTCGAGCGGGTGCTGGAATTCCTTCCACCAGTTCCAGCCGCTCGCTCCCGGAACGTGGACGGTGACCGTGACGGCGGTCGACAACGAGGGCGCGAGCGCGACGTCGACCGGGAGCGCCTCGGCGACCTTGCTTCCGCTCGCATCGTCGGAAGCGGGCGCGCTGGCGCTTCCGGAACTCCCCGCCGCGGAGCCGCGACGCCTCGAGCTCCGTGCGATCGTGGCCGCCGACGGCCGGGTCGTTTCGGCGTACGGCAACGCCGACGGCACGCTCCTTGGCGACGTCGCCGCGCGGCCGGTCCTCCCGGGCGAGTCCGAGGTGGTGGTCACGTACGATGCGGTCGCCTCGCAGGCCTCGGTCACGGTCGGGGGCAAGCACGTCTGGTCGGGCCTCGTCGTGAAGGCGGACCCGGCTTCGTGGGCGTCGATCGTGCCGGCCGACACCGAGGTGTCCCGTTCGACGATCGGGACGAACCGTATCGCCGAGAACGGCGGCGAGGAGACGCCCACGGACGGCGAGACGGAGGTGACCAGCGCTCCGCCGCCTGGACCCCTTGCGGACGCCGTTTCTTCGCAACAATCAACGCCTCGCGACGGACGGGCTTGCCTCGGCCCGTCCGTCCTCTCTTTTTGCTACGCGGCCCACGGCCCACGGCGCACGGCCTACACGGTCCCGGTGCGCGGCACCGGCGCCCCCGCGAACTCCCCCGGAAGCCGCCCGCTCGTCGCGTAGAGGTAGAGCGCCATCTTGAGGACGGCGTCCACGGCGGTCGCGACCGTCGCGACGAGGAGCACCCAGATGACGATGAGGCCGACCGAAGCCCCGAACACGGGTCCCGAGCCGCTCGTCATGCCGATCGCAAGGAACACGAGGGCCCCGAGGAGTCCGATCACGAAGAAGACGAGGCCGGTCCCGATCTCGGCCACGACCGTCTCGCGCCACGAACGGCGGATCGTCTCGAGGGAGCGACGGAGGGCCGTAAACGGCGAACCGCCCTCCATCACGAGGATCGGGACGACGAAGTAGGACGCGACGGACCATGCGGCGCCGAAGAGTCCGCGGGCGATCCGGCCGAGGGGGCTCCTCGTATTCCGCTCGAGCCCGCGAAGGAGGAGCCCGACCGTCGCGGTAAGGAGCGCCCACATGATGATGGGTCCGCGCCGCGCCCATGCGGCCGAAAGGGCGCTCCCGACCGTGGGGTCGCCGCCGGTGAGCCGTTCCTTCGCCGCCGCGACGAGCGCCGCGTTGAAGAAGACGACGATGAACGAGCTCACAAAGTAGAAGAGCGCGACGCCGGCGTAGCCCGCAGGGCTCTCGTTTCCTTCGAAGAGACGCGTCGGGATGAACACGCCGAACGCGAGCGCCGCAAAGAGCGCGATGTTCGAGAGCGCCGAAAGCACCGGGAGGAGGAGGATCTCCTTGTCCTTGCGGATCACGCCGAGGCTCGTCTTCGCGAGCGTCCAACCGGTTGCGAAACCCATGACGACGACCGGAAGGCGGGAACCGGTCTTGGGGCTTAGCTGTTTCCGAAGGCGACCCGCCTTCGGCTCGAAGCGCTCGTCTTCATGCCGAAGGCATCGCCTTCCGTCAGCGAAGCGCCTCGTTCCGTTCCTCGCACGCCGGACACGTCCCGCACGGCTCGTCGCCGTCCTCGTAGCAGGACCACGTGAGGTCGAAGGGGACCCCGAGCTTCCGCCCGAGCGCGACCACTTCCGGTTTCGAATGGCCCGCAAGCGGCATCCGGAACGTCACCGGCGCCGACCGCTGCGTGAGCAGCGCCCTCCCCAACACTCCTTGGACCGCGTCGAAGAACTCCCGCGAAGAGTCGGGGAAGTTCTCCGGGTCGCCGCCGTTGTGGCCGCCCACGATGTACCGCGCGCCGCGCATCTCGGCAAGATGGGCCGCGATCGAGTAGAACACGAGGTTCCGGGCCGAGATGTAGCCCTCGGGCGTCGCGCGCAGCGCCGGGTTCGCGGACGCGGAGGCTTCGTGCAGGAAGTTCAAGTCGATCTCGACGAGGTGGAAGGTAGAAGGTAGAAGGGAGACGGGACCGGTCTTGGTGCCCGACACGTCTACCTTCTCCCTTCTACCATCGACCCCAACAGCGCGAAGCAGCGCACGCGTCGCCCGCACCTCGCCCCGCGGCCGGCCGGGGTAGTGGAACGTCACGGGCGTCACGTCGAGGCCCGCCGCGACGGATTCGTAGAGCGCCACCGCCGAATCGATGCCGCCCGACAGAAGGAGGATCGCCTTCGGCCTCCCCGGGACGCTCATCGGCGCCGAACACGGTCGGGTTGTCTTAAACCCTTGCGGGCGGACAAGATATAAGCGGCCAGCGGCAAGTAGCGGCCTTGGGGGCATCCATGCGCGCGACCCGAACCGTCCTTGCCGCCGGCCTCGTGACCGTCTTGCTTCTTGCTTTCTTGCCTCTTGCTTCGGCAGACCCCGTCTGCACGGGCTACCGCGGCAACGGCACGACGAAGAGCCGGACGTGCGTCGACGCCACGAACCACAACTGCATCCTCTGGTCCGACGGATGGGTCGGCTCGAGCCCGTTCTACTATTGCGCGGTACCGGCGTCTACCGGCGCGATCGGCGACTGCGGGAACATCGGGCCCTTCGAGTATTGCCTCGTGTAGGCGGTGAGCGGCCTTCGGCCGCTGGCGGTGGCTTGCTTCGCAAGCGGCTGTGGGCGGCTACGCCGCCGGCGGAACGAGCACGCGAGCTCGCGGCGGCCGGTTCGGCCGCGCCGCAGGCGCCACCGCCGCCGGCGCGCAAGCGCCGGCCACCGCCATGCCGCGAAGCCACATCACCGCCCGTCGTAGGGGAGTAGCCTTTTGATTAGGGCCCCCGATAGCCGCTCGTGCGCGCGTTGGTCATGGAAGGCGGCGGAATGCGGGCCGCCTACACGAACGGCGTCCTTGCCGCGTTCGAGGACCGGGGCGTCGGCTTCGACGCGGTCTACGGGACGAGCGCGGGCGGCGCGCTCGCGGCGTGGTTCTCGGCGGGTCAGGCCCGCTTCGCGCTCGAAACGTGGCCCTTCGCGTCGGACCGCCGGATCCTTTCGTACCGTCGCTGGCTCCGCGGCGGACCGCTCCTCGACCACGACGCGCTCTATCGCATCGTCTACGAGAAGGAGCGCCCGCTAGACGTCCGCGCGGTGCGGCGCGCCCGGCATCCGGTCGTCGTCACGGCGACCGACGCGGACACCGGCGAGGCACGGTATCAGGACCTGCGGCATGGCCCGGTGCTCGACTGGCTCCGGGCGACGGGACGTCTCCCGATGGCGACGAACCCGCCCGTCCTCATCGACGGCCGGCGCTGGCTCGACGGCGGAATCATCGATCCGGTCCCGATCGGTCGTGCGATCGACGACGGCTTCCGCGACATCGTCTTGGTCCTCACGCGGGCGTGGATCGCCCGGAAGCCGGAATCGTGGTGGCTCTGCGAGCTCATCGCGCGGCGCTACCCCGCGCTCCGGGACGCGGTCTTTGCGCACCACGCGCTCCACAACGACGCGATCCGGCTCGCGGATGACCCGCCGTCGGGCGTCCGCATCCGGATCCTGCGGCCCTCGACCGACACCCGCGTGGGGCGCCTCACGAGGGACATGCGGCGGATCACCGCGGCGATCGAGCAGGGGAGGCTGGACGGTGCCGCATTCGCGGACGGGATCGGCCGTGATGGGTGATGGGGAATGGGGGACCCATGACTCATTACCCATCACGCATCAGCGTAGCGGAATCTCGAACACGAACGTCGTCCCCTTCCCGAGCCCCTCGCTCTCGCACCAGATGCGGCCCCCGTGCTCTTCGATGATGCCGCGCGTGATGAAAAGTCCGAGCCCGGAACCGGGGATGTCCTTCCGGCTCGGGTCGTGGACGCGCGAGAACGGAGAGAAGAGCCGCGGAAGGTCCTCGGGACGGATGCCGAGCCCCGTGTCCTTCACGCGGACCACGGCCCTTCGGTCGGCCGGACGCGCCTCGACGTGGATCCGGCCGCCGGTCGGCGTGAACTTCAGCGCGTTCCCGAGGAGGTTGAACAGGACCTGCCCGAGCCGGCGCGCGTCGCCGCGGACCGGGAGCGGCCCGTCGCCCGAGGCGGAAAGCTCGACGCCGGCCTCGCGGGCCGCGGCGCGGAACGCCTCGACGGACTCGCCGAGGACCTGCGAGAGGTCGATGTCCTTGGGGTCGAGCACGAGCCGGCGCGCGTGGAGCTGGGCGACGTCCAAGACGTCGTCCACGGACTTCGTGAGGCGCTCGATGTTCCGATCGAGCATCTCGAGGCTCTTGTCCGTCTTCTCGTCGCCGCGCCCCGAAAGCTGGCGCCGGAGCGAGTAGATCTGGAGGTGGATCGGTTGGAGCGGCGTCCGGAGTTCATGCGCCGCCGTCTGGATCACGCGCATACGGAACTCGTCGAGCTCCCGGAGCCGCGCGAACTCCCGGGCGCGCTCCCGCTGGTCCCGGTGCGCGACGACGCCGAACGCGAGCCCGATCGCGCCGCCGGCGACCAAGACGAACCACGGAGCGGCCCGCTCTGTGCCCGTGAGGAGCCCGGGAGGCTTTGCGACAAGGAGCGTCCACACGCGGCCGTAGACCGGGACGGAAAGGACCCGGACGTCCGTGCTGGGGCGTTCGTAGAGCGGCGGGCCTTCGGGGACGGTGTCGTGGAGGAGGAGGGCGCCACGGAGGGCGCCGGCGTCGATCCGGGCCACGTCGGGCTCGAGCTCGTAGAGCTCGTAGTCGACCGCCCGCGGGTCGCCCTCGACGGCCGGGCGCAGGTCCTCCGCCATGTCGCCGATCCGGTGCACGGTGTCGACGAGTCCGAGGACCGAGGCTTCTCGCGCCTCGCGGGAGCCCGCGTCGCCGCCGCGATAGACGGGCAGGATGACGAGGAACCCTTTTGCGAGCCCGCTTCCTGGGCGAGAAGGACCGCCGGAGTGGCCGCCGCCGTCCCCGACGCGATCGCGGCCTTGACGGCCGCGGCCCGGCGGGGCTCGAAGCCGATGTCGAGCCCGAGGGCCGCTTCGTTCCCCGCGACGGGTTCGATGAACTCGACCACGTAATGGACGGGGGCGTCGAACCTGGGATGGACCGCGAACGCGACGCCCGGCGAGTCCTCCCGGACCCGCGCCTCGTACGCTTCGACATCGGCGTGCGGGACGACCCGGAGGAACGCGACGCCTTGCGTGCCGCCGAGCCCCTCGAGCCAGCCGCTCGACGCGACGTACCCGCCGAACTCTTCGCGCGACACGACGTCGGTCGATTCGAACAGGGCCTTGAGGCCGTACAGGCGCTCGACGTGGTGCGAGAGAAGGTCCTCCCACGCGACTTCGACCTCGCCGGAGTACGCGTCGAACCGCTCGGCCTCGAGGTCGCGCGTGACGTCCTGGAGGAACGTGCCCGCGACAAGCGCCCCGAGGAAGATCGGCGCGAGGATGAGACCGGCGACGAGCACGGGACCCGCCGCGGCGGCAAGGCCCGGTCCCTCGCGTCGATCCACCCGCTGGACGGGCGCCTCCGCGCGTCTGCGCTCGAGGCTCGTCGCGCCGACGAGGAGCGACACGACCGCGGTCGTGACGAGGAAGACCTGCAGGAGGAGGAGGCCCACGTTCGGGGACTCGACCGCGACGGGGCCCGTGTTGGCGACGCCGGCGTAGACCGCCACGGCCGCTACGAGGACGAGGACGAGCGTCGTCTGCGCGGGGCCGCCGCGGACGGACGCCCACACGAAGAC
>JBQTJL010000296.1:0-5573 GCA_052387135.1 Methanobacteriota archaeon
CCGAGTCGTCGAGGAACGAGGCGAACCAGTGCTCCTTCGAGAACTCCGCGAACTCGATCGGGACCGTGCCGGTGCCCGACCCGATGTTGCGGACGCGGACGTCGAAGATCGTGGATGTGCCGCGGTCGACGAGGCGGGTCGCGTTGTCGACCTCGAACTGGACCCGCGGGACGCCCGAGATGTCGGCAAGGAGCGACACCTGGGAGAAGTCCGTGGGGTCGTCCCGGACCTGTCCCCGGATCGTGATGCCGAACGTCGAGCCCTGGCGGGCCGAGAGGCCGGCCTGCACGATGACGGTGACCCGCTGCGTCGTCTGGAACGGCAGCGTGACCTCGGACGGCACGAAGACGTCCCAGCCGGGCGGCTTCTGCGCGACCGAGAGCTGGATCGCGAACTGCGTGTTGTTCGACGCAAGGTGGGTGACGTTCACCTCGTACGAGGCCGTGCCGCCCGGCGTGATGGTCTTTACCGGCGTCGCGGTGGACATCCGGAAGTTCTTCGGGAGCACGACCTGGCTCCGGACCGTGATCGGCTCGGAGAGGCACTCGCGGCGCGTCGACGTGAGCGGGCAGTCCTCGGAGAGCCGGCGGGCCGTGAGCGTCGCCGGTTCGAGGTGGCCGGCAGGCGCGTTCGTCGCAAGGACCATCGAGAGCGTGATCGTCCCGTTCTGGTTTGCCGGGACGAACAGGTCCTGCGCGGAGAGCGAGTACGTCGCAAACGACGTGGACGGCGAGACCTCGACGCGGAACGTCTCGCCGCGGCTCCCGAAGTTCGACACGTTCACGCCGTGGACCACGGTGTCGCCCGGGTGCCCGAAGAGCGTGTCGGGACCGAGGCGGTTCAATTGCACGCCGAAGTCGGTGCCGACGCGGGCGCGGATCGTGAGCACGTCCTGCGCGCCCGTGATCTTCGACTTCGCGATGAGCTGGATCTCGTCGAAGTCGAGGACCTCCGCGTTCGAGGGCGCCGTCACGTTCAGCAGCAGCTCCATGTCGAAGAAGGATTCGCGGTTGCTGTTCGCGATGACGAGCGGCGACTGCTCGGTCTGGGTCGTGCGGGTCACGTTCACGGTCTTCCGCACCGGGTCCGTCGTGTTCCGGACCGAGACGTTCCAGCCCTTCTCGAAGTCGACGCTGATCACGGTCACCTCGACCGTGTCGTTGAAGCTCGACGCGAGCGTGAGGCGGGCCTTGTACGTCCGGAAGCCGCCCGGCGCGATCGTCTTCTCGATCGTCTTGAACCCGGTCCGATCCGTGCCGTTCGTGAACTTCACGAACGGTCGGTCCGGCTCGTAGCGGCCCGGACATGCGCCCCCGGGCCCTTCGTCCTGCGTGCACCGCTCGATCGGCTCGAGGATGACCTTGTTGAACTTGATGTGGGTGGGGTCGGTCGAGCTTTCGCCGAGGTCCTCGTCGCGGCCCTGGGCCTGGATCGTGATCGTGGCGGGGTTCCGCCGACCGTCGAGCCGTGAGAAGACCTGCACCTGCGCGGTGAACTCGGTCTCGGTCGCGCCGCCGGACGCGTTGCCGCCGCTGCAGTCGCGGTCGTCCGCGCCGCAGACGCCTTCTCCGGGGGGCGCGTTGTTCCAGCACGAGTTCGTGGCGCCGCCGGCCTGCGCCTCGGGCGTCACGCACGGACCGTCCTTGCTGATCACGAGATAGGCCTCGAACATGGCGCCCGGTGGGACCCCGGCGACGAGCAGGCCCCGCACATCCTCCGGCGTCCCGTTCGCCGTCGTGTCCCGGTACGTCGATTGCTGCGCGACGAAGTCCGACGTCGTGCCGGGCTGCCAGCGCGATTCGAACGCGTCGAGGTTCTGGTCCTGGAGGATGCGCTGCTTCTTCCAGATCGACGTGTTGCCGCGACGCGCGTCGGCGTCGAAGCTCACGCGCTCGAGACCCGGTGTGAGCGTCGTCCCGGTCGTGATCAGGGCGCGGGACTCGGAGGAGTTCTGGGCCTTGTACGCGACCGTGAAGTCGTCCGTCTCGTCGCCCGTGTTCTGGACGAGGATCCGGACGAGGGAGCGCTTGATCCGGTCGTCCGAGATGTCCTCGTCGCAATCGCGGGTGACCGGCGGCGGGCCGGGGGAACCCGATTGGGCGTTCTGCAGGACCTGCTGGTTCGGGTCGAACGTGGTCCGCCCTTCCGCGTTCCAGCACGCCATCTCGATGCGGCGAAGGACGTTCGTCTCGACGACCGCGAAGTTCCGCACGTGGTCGGGGAGGACGAGGACCTTGAACCGCGCGAGGGCGAGCACGTTCACGACGAGGCTCGAGAGGAACGTCTCCTTCGTGCGGTCGGCGACGCTTGCGACCTTCACGTCGCAGGTGAGCTTCGAGCCGGACGAGGCCTGGGCGTCGTGCGTGATGAAGAGCGGGACCGACGCGATGGCGCCGGGCGCCACGCTCGACGTCTGGCCCGTCTCGTTGAAGACGGGCGTGCTCCACGTCCCGGGACCGTCCGACTGGCAGTCCGACGAGAGGTTCACGGCGAGGCCGTCCACGTCGTTGCCGCGGTTCCACGCAAGGATCGTGAACACGGCGGCGGATCCCTTGGAGACGGTGAGCGAGGGCGGCTGGAGGAGGACCCCGGTGTCGTTCACGACGAGGGCGCCGGCCGCGCGGCGCCGTTGGACCTCGTCCACGACCTGGACGCTCATCGCGACGAAGCCTTGGAGGGTCGGGTTCACGGTCGAGGTCGCGGAGAGGTTCAGCGTGGCAAAGCTCGCAAACGTGGGCGACGAGCCCACGGGAGGCTCCGCGCGGATCGTCACGATCTTCGTCTGGCCGGGCTCGAGCACGACCCGGTCGCCCTGCTGGACGCCGGGGCCGCCGACGACCCACCTCCAGTTCGCGCCGGAAACACTTTGCGTGAGCGTGTAGACGTCGCGGATCCCGCCGCGGTTCGCGACCTTCACGACGAAGGTCGAGGTGAGGTTCGAAAGGACCGTGTGCGAGATGACGTCGCCCGCGCGGCAGATGTCGGTGGGGCCGGTCGACCCGACGCAGGACTCGCCGGGGACGGGCGAGATGTCGAGCCCCGGGGAGCCGATCACGAACGTGCGCTCCGAGGTCCCGGCCGCGGCGCGGGGGAACACTTCGCGGAGGCCCGGCTGGACCTGCCACTGGACCCGCTCGATGAACGTGCCCGAGTACGGGCGCTGGAGGGCGAGGGAGACCCGCGCCCCGCCGTTCGGGTTCGGGTCGAGCGCGTCGTACTTCCAGATGCGCTCCTCCGTGCGGTCCGTCACGGGCTCGGGGTACTCGAAGAGCACGAGGCCGTCCGGGGCCGAGGAGAGGAAGGGCGTAAGCTCGACGTTCGTCACGTTCCCGACCGTGACGTTTGCGTCGGGGTCGACGTTGATGGGGCCGCCCTGCGTGCGCCCCGTCGTCGTGTTCCCGTGGAAGAGGACCGCGTTCGCGACCACCTTGTGGAAGCCCGCGGGGGGGTTCGGGGGCGCCGACGGGACCCGCGTCACGTCCGCAAGGCCCCAGGCGCTCCGGAGACCGAAGCGAGCGTTCACGATCTTGTTCTGGATGTCGGTCCCGAAGGCGTCCCGCGGCACGTCGTCCACGTCGACGGTCCACGCGGCGGCGCGGAGCGCGTTCGACGAGCGCACCTCGAGGAACGACGCAAGCGGCGAGAGGCCCGCGACCGTCTGCACCTGCGTCCCGTTGTTGTAGAGGAGGGTCCATGTCGCGGTGCCGGATCCGGCCTGCTGGACGACCACCTCCGCCGTGATCTCGATCCGCATCCCGTCGCCCTTCCGGAACTCGGCGGAGCGGGTCGCCTGGTCCACGGGGTCGAGCGGGATGTCGAGGCGGACGATGTCCTGTCCGGGGGTCACGCCGGCTGCGACGGGGTTGAACGGGTCCGTCTCCTTGCGGTAGACGATCGGGGGCCCCTTGCCGCAGACGTCCTCGGCGTTCGCGGTGCCGCGGCCGCGGTAGCCGAGCGGGGACGCTTCGACGGGGCAGAGTTCGAGCGTGAACTTCGTGCCCGCGGCCGGCGCCTCCATGAAGAGGACCGCCTTCAGGGAGTTGTTGCCGGTGAGCGTGAGGTCGGACGTGAGGCCTCCTTTGCGGTCGTGCCCGTCGTCCGTCATGAGCTCGAAGGATGCGACCATCTGCGTGTTCGGCTGGACGCCGCCGGGGATCGGCGTGAGCGTCTTTACGGGCATCGTGAACTCTTCGGCGATCGTGGGGTCGTCGATGATCTCGCCGTTCGGGAACCGCGTGTCCATGTAGTGGATCGTCGCCTCGTCGCCGAACTGGCGGCGAAGCTCCGAACCGGGGAGGACCGGCTGCTGGTGGAAGTAGAGGAGCGTCGTCGAGAGGATGTCCTCGGCGCGCTCGTTGAAGAACGCCACGGGGCTCTCGACCTGGGCGTCCGCCGAAAAGCTCGCAAATTCGATCCCGTACGGGGCGAGCAGGGCGGCCACCAATCCTACGACGACGAAACGACGGACGCTCGGGTTCATTCGGGTTTCCTCCTCTGGAGGCCACGGCCGGCTAGGCCCAAGGAAAGGATCGTGAGGGCGAGGCCGGCGTCCGGGACCTCGAAGGGAGCGCGCTCGACCGGGGGCCGGGCCGCGGTGCGCACGGTCGCGAAGACGGTCGCGTTCGACCAGACCTCGAGGTGACCGGGGATCGTCGAGTTCACGATGAGCTCCAAGGTGTCGTCGTCGCCTGCGTCCCGGGGCGAAAAGACCCCGAGCGTGAGACGCTTTTCCTGGGCCGGCCGGAGGTCGAACGGCGTGCGGTCGATGAGGACGCCCCATCCCTTCGAGACGCCGCGCTCCTTCGCTTCGAACGCGATCTGGACCGTGGTCGGGATGCTGCCCGTGTTCCGGACCGTGATCTCGAAGCTCGAGCCGTTGCCGGGTGTCACGACCTTGTGCGTGACGTCCGGCTCGAGAGAGAGCTCGTAGCGGGGGTTCAGCACGTACGACAGCGTGATGTTGCGGCTCGCGGTGCGGCCGCTTGCGACGACGGTGAGCGTGTTCGCGGTGCCGTCCTCGGCTTCCGGGGGCGCCGACACGTCGAGGATGACGGTCGTGCGCGCGCCCGCGGCGAGCTCGACCGTTGGCGGCGTCACGGCCGCGTTCCAGGGATCGCCGCGGTCTGGCGCCTGTTGGACGAGCATGGAGAGGCGCTGCGGCTCGTTCCCCGTGTTCGCGATCTGGAGCACGACGCGGTCGGAGGCGCCGCGAAGGAGCGTGCGGTTCCCCGTGTCGGCGGGTCCCTGGAGGACGAAGCCGGACGAGGACCCGACGCGGACCGTGAGCGTCGTGTTCCGGACGGCGCCCGTGAGCTTCGAGGTGACCTGGAGCCGGAGTCCGTATTCGCCGGGGGGGACGGTCTGGGGAGAGAGGGAGACGGCGGCGCTCGCGTTCTGCCCCGGAAGGACGAACGCGTCCTGCACGAGCGGGAACGGGAAGAAGCCGCTCGCGTTCTCGACCGTGAGCGAGAGGGTGTCCGGGGCGGAGCCGTTGTTCACGAGGAGCACCGGCACCGCGTTCGCGACGCCGGGGACGATGTCGGTCGTGTACCGGAAGCCGTCGCCCTGCGGGG
>JBQTJL010000297.1:0-2619 GCA_052387135.1 Methanobacteriota archaeon
TCGAAGGCCGTGCTTTCGGGCGAAGGCCTCCGCGTCGGCGAGACGTTGAACCCTTCCGGCGGCTCGCTTTCGGGCGAGCCCTCGGTGGCCTCCGGGCTCTACCGGTTCGTCTCCTTGGTCGAGCGGCTCCGGGCAGGGGACGGGCTCGGGCTCGCGCACTCGACCGGCGGCATCGGCTCGCAGACCGCCTGCGTCGCGGTCCTCGGAGGCGGTCCCGGATGAGGGACGTCGCCGTCGTCTCGGTCGGGATGACGCCGCTACGCGCCAAGCACACGGAGACGCCGCCCTCCGACCTCACCTTCCGCGCGGTCCGCGAATGCCTCGCGGGGGCCGGCGTCGCACCGTCCGACGTCGAGGCGGTCTGCTACGGCACGATGGACCCCTTCGACGGCGTGAACCAGCCCGAGCGGGGACAGGCCGGCGCCGCCCTCGGCGTCGATCGCCCGCACATGAAGATCACGACCGGCGGCACGACCGGCCTCACGACCGGTGTCGCGGCCTACCAGCACGTCGCCTCGGGCGTCTTCGACCTCGTCCTTGCGGTCTGCGCGCAACGCGTCGGCGAGGCGCCGGACGCGCAGCCGATCCTCAACACCTGCGTCGACCCGGTCTGGGAGCGGCATTCCGGCGTCGGCGCGATCACCGTCGGCGCCGTCCAAGGCTCCGCCCACATGGCGCGATACGGGACTAGCCCCGAGGACTTCGCCGCGGTCGCGGTGAAGGACCACGCGAACGCGATGCGGAACGAGAAGGCGCACCTTCGCTTCCCGCTGACCATCGACGACGTCCTTCGCACCCGGATGGTGTCGACTCCGCTCCACGTCGCCGAGTGCTGCCCTCGGAGCGACGGGGCCGTGGCCGTCCTGTTCGCCTCGAACGAAAAGGCGCGCGAGCTCTCCGACCGCCCCGCGTGGGTCTTGGGCGAGTCCAGCATCTCGGATTCGTACTTCATGGGAGACCGGCCCGACTTTGCGGTCTGGGATTCGCTCGCGGTCTGCGCACGGCGCGCCTACCGGATGGCCGGGATCCACGACCCGCGGCGCGAGATCCACGCCGCCGAGATCTACACCGCCTTCGCGTCCCAAGAGTTCCTCGACGTCGAGGCGATGGGTTTCTGCGGCCCCGGCGAAGGGCCGACGCTCCTCCGCGACGGCGTCACCACGATGGACGGCGACCTTCCGACGTCGCCTTCGGGCGGCGTCCTTACGTCGAACCCGATCGGCGCGACCGGGCTCGTCCGGCTCGCCGAGGCCGCGCTGCAGGTCCAAGGGAAGGCCGGCGCGCACCAGGTCGCCGACGCGAAGGTCGCGCTCGCGCACGCCTGGGGCGGCACCGCCCAGTTCCACACGCTCATGATCGTCGGAGACGAGCCACGATGACGACGGGAAGCGGGAAGCAGGGAGCAGGGAGCCGGGCGGAAGGCGAGACCATCGACGCGAAGTGGGAGATCCCGTACCGGCACGTCGTCGGTCCGCACGCGACGAGGTTCCTTGCCGGCCTCCGGGACGAGAAGCGCATCCGGGGGATCCGGTGCCCCGCCTGCCGCCGCGTCTTCGTGCCGCCTCGTGCGTTCTGCGAGGCCTGCTTCGTCGACACGACCGAATGGGTCGACGTCGCCGACACCGGCGTCGTCCACAGCGTCACGATCCAGTACGAAGCGTTCCCCGGGCTCCCGAAACCGCCCTACGCGGTCGGGCTCGTGAAGCTCGACGGCGCCGACACCGCGATGCTCGCGTTCCTCGGCGGCGTCCCCCTTACGGATTCCGACGCGGCCCTCGCGAAGATCGGAATCGGGCGGCGCGTGAAGGCGGTCTGGAAGGAGGCGCGGGAAGGACGCGTCACGGATATTCTTCATTTTGGTCCGATTGGTTAAGGGCGAGGGCGAAGGCGAGGGCGAAGGCGAGGGTGGTCCGGACGGTGGCTCCCAGACCCTTCGCGCGCCTCGCTGCCTCCGCTCGCTGGCGCTCGCTGCGGCCCGCCGCGCCCTCGAACTCCTGTTCGGCGAGGCGCGGCTACCGCTTCGGCGCGCCGCTCGTCGTCCGAAAACGATTGTTCGTGAGGAAATTCGTCCTCGTGCGGCGAGACACGGTGGTGTCTTCGCCGAGCGGTGGGTTGCCAAATAGGATGTAGGCGTACGGGCGTTACGGTCGTCCGGAGGCTCGACGGTCATCAGAAGAGGGGGGGGCGTTCGTGAATCGGGCACGTCGGGGCGTCCGCGCGGTCGCGGTCCTGGTCGTGCTGTTCGTCGGAGGCATTCCGTTTCCGGCAGCGTCGGCGCATCTTCCGGGTGATTCTTGTGACGTGCATCCCGGCATGTCGATCCAGGCCGCGCTCAACGCGGCGTCCGAGGGCGCCACGATCCGCGCGTGCGCCGGCGTCTATGCCGAGTCGCTGTTGATCGCGAAGGATGGCCTCGCGCTCGTTGGCGGGCCGGGCGCGGTCCTCGACGGGCTCACGCTGTCCGGCACGAGGTACGGGGTGCGGATCGCGGACGGCGTCCGAGGCTTCACCTTCTCAGGTTTCGAGGTACGGAACTACAAGAACGTGCTTGCCGAGGACGACCCGTCGAGCGGCATCGTCGCGCTCGGCACGAGCCGCGACGTCGTCGTCTCCGGCGTC
>JBQTJL010000298.1:0-2531 GCA_052387135.1 Methanobacteriota archaeon
CGACCGGCGGCTACAAGGCGGTCGCCGTGACCCACAACGAGACCTCGACCGGGATGACGAACCGCCTGCAAGAGGTCGCGCGCGTCGCGAAAGAGGCGGGCTGCCTCGTGATCGCGGACTGCATTACGTCCATCGGCGCGATCCCCTGCAAGGTCGACGCGTGGGGGATCGACCTTGCGGTCGTCGGGAGCCAGAAGGCGCTTGGGGGCCCGGCGGGCCTTGCGTTCGTCTCGGTCTCCGAGGCCGCCCGGAAGGCGTTCCGGCCGGACCCTCCGCTCTATCTCAACCTCGCCAAGCACGTGGACAAGCTGAAGGACGGCCAGACGCCGTTCACGCCGGCGATCCCGCTGTTCCTTGCGACGCTCGAGGCGTGCCGGATGATCCGCGACGAGGGCCTCGCGGCCCGCCATGCGCGGATCGCGAAGACCGCGGCTTCGGCTCGGGCCGCGACCCGCGCCCTAGGCCTCGACCTCGTCCCCGAGAAGGGCCACGAATCGGACACGGTGACCTGCATCCGGTACCCGGCCGGGCTCACCGACGCCGAGATCCGGAACCCGCTGAAATCCGAGTTCGGAATCGTCACCGCCGGCGGACAGGACGAGCTCAAAGGGAAGGTCGTCCGCATCGGCCACATGGGCCAGACGCGGTTCACCGACCTTGTGGGATTCTTCGGGGCGCTCGAATCCGTGCTCCTTGCGGCCGGCCACAAGTTTGCGCCCGGCTCATCGCTTGCCGCCTTGGTGAAGCAGCCGTGATGCGGCCGCCCGAGTCGCGGGCCGAGGTCCGGGTCGAGACGCGGCCCGACACGCCCGTTCTTCTGTCGGCCCGCCGGCTCGCCCGCCGCGAGGGGGCCTTCGCGCGGATCGCGGGGCTCTCGCTCGAGGTCCGCGGCGGCGAGGCCGTGGCGCTCATCGGTCCGAACGGCGCCGGAAAGTCGACGGCGATCCGGCTCCTTGCCGGCCTCTCGCGACCCTCGCAGGGCGAGGTCCGCGTGCTCGGCCGCGACGCGTTCCGGGAGCGGGCCCTCGTCGCGCCGATCCTCGGCGTCCTTCTCCCCGAGCCCGTGCTCCCGACCGACCTTTCGGCCCGGGACGCGTTGGCACTTGCCGCGCGCCTCCTCGACGTGCCCGCGCACCGGGTCGCTTCGGACGTCGCGCGGACGCTGGAGCAGGTCGAGATGAGCGGCGAGGCCGCGCGGCCCGTCGCGTCGCTCTCTCGCGGCGAACGGCACCGGCTCGAGCTCGCCCGCGCCCTCCTCGGCTCGCCCCGCGTCCTCCTCCTCGACCAGCCGTTCGCGCTCCAGGACCGCAGCTTCTCCGAACGTCTTGCGGCGCGGCTCCACGCGTGGAAGACGCCGGAGCGCGCGATCGTGCTCGCGGTCCAGGAGACCGAACTTGCGGCGCGCGTCGCCGACCGGATCCTCCTTCTTTCCCGCGGCCGGGCCGTCGCCGAGGAACCCGCGCGGCGGCTTCCCGCGCTCCTTGCCCGCTGGCCCGGCGAGGGTCCGCCCGGAGGCGAGTGACGTGGGCGTCGCCCTGCCGCTTGCCGCGCGCGACCTCTCGCGTGCGCTCCCGTTCGTCGTCGCGTCGATCCTTGTCGCCGCGCTCGTCCTCTTCGTGGGCCTCGCGCTCGTCGCCGGCACCGAGGCCGCCGAGAACGCCGCCGCCCCCTTCGACGACGCCGACCTTTGGCTCGTCACCGCGTTTGCGTCCGCGGTGCTCGTCGTCCCGCTCGTCGAGACGGGCTGGAGCCGCGGTCTCGTCCGGGACGCCCGCCTCGGGCTCGTCGCCGGCGCCGAACCGGCCCGCTGCCTTGCCGCAGGCGCCATCGGGACGGGCGCGGCCGCTCTGTTTCTGCCGATCGCCCCGCTCGTTGCGACCGTGGGCGTCCTCGTCGCCGGTCCCTCGCCCGCGGTCCTTCCCTCGCTGTTTGCGGCGTGGGCCGGCGCGACCGCGGCCCTGCTCCTCGTACTCGGCCTCGCCTATGGATTCCAGCTCGTCGCGATCGGCGCGTGGGGGCGCCGGGCCTGGCCGATCTCGCGCACGGTGGCGCTCGTCTCGGCACTCGCGTTCCTCCTCCATGGGCCCGCGCTGGAGCGCCTCGCGGAAGCGACCGGCGCCGCGTGGCCCCGACCCGGAGAGCCCTCGGACGCGCTGCGGGACGTCGCCCTCGTCTCCCCCTTCCAGGCCGGGACCGAGATCCACCGCCTCCTCCTCGACGGCGCGTTCGACGCGGTCCCGCTCGCCGCGGCAGGGCTCGCCGCGGCGCTCGCGATCGTCGTCGGGCTCGTGGCGGCGGCGCGGATCGATCCGGCGGTGTTCTTCGAGGCGTGACGCTCGGCGGGAGCGATGCGTTGCTCCTGTGTGTTGCATGGCGGCGTGCTGTCACTCCTGTTCGTGCAGGGAGCGTGCTGTCACTCCTGTTCGTGCAGGGAGCGTGCTGTCACTCCTGTTCGTGCAGGGAGCGTGCTGTCACTCCTGTTCGTGCAGGGAGCGTGCTGTCACTCCTGTTCGTGCAGGGAGCGTGCTGTC
>JBQTJL010000299.1:0-4420 GCA_052387135.1 Methanobacteriota archaeon
CGGGCCTCGTCCACGATGCCCGCAAAACCCGGGATTCCGGTCGCGTTCCCGATCCGGAGTTCACCGGGAGCGATCGCGGCGACGAACGGGGCCGTCGCGTTCGCGACTTCCGACCCGTCGACGAAAAGGCGGAGGCGTTCGTTGTCGAAGCTCGCGGCGATGTGGCTCCACGCGCCGGCGGGAAGCGTCGCCGGGGCCGCGGCCGTGACCCAAGGACCCGTCGGAGCTTGCACGGCCGCCTTGATCCTGCCGCCCTCGTACCATAGCCGATACCCCGAATCGGGAGCGCGACCCAAGAGCGCCGCCGTGGAGCTGGGGCCGAGCGTTTCCGTGGGTCGCCACGAGGCCGAGAACGCGAATTGGGCGGTCGAAAACGCGCCGTCGTCGGGGACCGCGAGGTGGGTCGAGCCGTCGAGCGCGTAGCCTGACCCCCATCGTCCGGGCGCCTGGGAGGCGCCCCCGAGGTTCATGCTGTGTCCCGTCGCGGTCGCGTCCCGAGTCGTCTGGTCCGTCGCATCGTGGTCGTCGTCGTCCATCTGCCACGCTGCCGCCTCTCCGCCGACGAGCCGTACGGCATCGGTAGGGTCGTCGGACGGTGCCCAGCCCCGCGCCCGCCACTCGGCAGGGTAACATCCGGCGGCGCCGGGGGCGCAGTCCGAGTCGGCGGATCCGGGGCTCGTTCCGAGGAAACGGGCCTCGAAGCCGTCGACGAGTCCGTCGTCGTCCGAGTCTGGATCGTGGATGTTCGGGTAGCCGTCGCCGTCGGTGTCGAGGGTCGAGGCGCCGAGGCACGCGGGGGCGACGGGGCACGCGTCCCGCTTCCAATACCACGCTTCGGCCCCGTCCAGCCAATGGTCGCGGTCGTGGTCGGGGGCGTTCGGAAAAAGCGTCGCGGATCCGCCGAGCGCGCGGACCGTCGGGGTCGGGATCGTGTCCCAGAAGAACTCGTCGAGGTTCGCCAAGCCGTCCCCATCGAGGTCGTCCGCGGCCGATGAGGTCTGAAGCAAGAACGCGTCCTCAAACGCGTCCCCCATGCCGTCCCCGTCCTCATCCGGCTGGTTCGGCGCGTGCGTATACGGCTGGGGCGGATCGTTGTTCACGTAGATGCCCCGCACGTCGGACGTGCTGTACTGGCCCCCATCGAAGCTCCGTGCCTCGATGTCGACGCGGCCGTCCGGTCCGGCCCAGGACTCCCACGGAACCGCCCATCGCGTGGAGAGTGCGCCCGCCTGTTCGAGCCCGGCAACGTTCCAGGGACCGTCCCCGACGCGCACTTCTACCTTCTCCACGCCGACGTCGAGATCCGAAGCCGTCCCTTCGATCGTGACGAGGCCCCAGACGCCGTCGCCGCTCGAAGGCGCGTCGATTCCGACGCGAGGCCGGTTCTCGACGACGACGGGCACGAAGACGGAGGGTTGCCAGGACGTTCCGTATGCGATCCGGGCCTCGAGCATGTGATCCCCATCGGGGACCATGCGCGTGTCGACCGTGGCCTGCCACGAGAAAAGTCCCGTCGCGTCGATCCACGGTCGTTCGTCGAGCCGCACTTGGATACGGTTCGCGGCCGCTCCACACGGAGCGTCCGACCCGCCGCGCGCGACGAAATTCCCCACGACAGTCGCGGCGGGTCCCGGCGTTTCGACCCAGACCTCCGGCGTGTTGCTCACGTTGACTTCGATCGTCGAGGGGGCACTTTGTGTGTTCCCGGTGACGCTTCGTGCTGTAAGCGAGTGGCGGCCCGCGGTCGTACCGCACGTGTTCCACGTCGACGTCGTCTGCCAGGAACCGTCGGGGGACACGGGCGCCGAGAGCCGAGTGCCGTCGTCGATTTCGACGTCGACGCGCGTGACGGTCTCGTCCGTAAGACCGACGTTGTCGTGCGCCACGCCTCCGACGCGCTGGTCGCCCCGCGCGGTTTCGCCCGGCTCCCTAATGAACGGGGGCGCGCGGGTCACGGTCACACCGAACGCGGGCGCAGACGGTTGACCTCCCCGGACGCGCACGAGCGTCAGAGTGTCTCGGATGATGAGGGGCAGGACCTGTCCGGCGCCTGCGCCGGGGTCGCCGTAGCAGTCGTCTCGCGTCCTCGCCCATGAGTAGCGCGCGTCGTTGCAGTCGGAGACGAGGTCGCCCCAGAGGGTACCGGCGCCCGCCGAACCGACGGTCCCCGGCCCCGTCCTCCGGAACGGCACGTCGCCTACGGGGACGTGCGTGACCGTGAAGGCGTCGAGGAGGTCCGGCTGGTCGGCTCCGTGGGGCCGGCGCTGGGGCGGCAGCGACGGCGGGTTGGATCCGCCGGGATAGTACGCGTTCATGACCGAACTAGCGTCCACGCCGTCCCAAAGGCGCCCGTATGCCATGCCGGTCGTCGTGTCGTCCGGCGCGTCCGACAGCGACGTGCGCTTGCGGCCGAAGTCGCAGTCGAGCGCGTAGTTCGGTGGGTGCACCACGCCGCCGATCGTGACGGAGCTCCAACGTTGGTACGCGTCCGGGGCGAGGGGGGACCGGCAGCTTGCGGAGGCCCATAGGCCGTTCCCGTCGGCGTTCACGAGCGTGCGGAGTTGGCAGGGTTCGACGGCCCCGCTCGTGTCCGGATCGTTGAAGGCGATGTAGGTGCCCCAAAAGACCTCGAGACCGGTCATGGCGCGGGCGCCTTCCGCGGTGCGGCATGCAACGGCGTAGTCGGGCGATGGTGACGTTCCCGTGATGCCGGCCGCGTTCGTGCAGCCGTCGCCGTTTACGTCGAGGCAGACGAGATAGAGCTTCGGGAACAACAGGTCGAGGTTCATCTCCGGAAGCCGGAAGGGCGTCTGGAGCACGAGATCCCGGCGCTCGACCGACACGTAATCCGTGGAGCCTAGACCAAGCGTCGTGGGGACGCCGAGCGGGTTCGCGATCCCGGGTTCCACGTGGTACAGGAAGGTCGCGATGCTGTCGTCGACCTCGACGTCCCAGTCGCGACCGAACAGGACCCCCGGCGCGACCATCGCCCCCGGCGTCGCGAGGGCGATGTCCTCGTCGATGTCGCCTCCGCCGGCCCAATCGATCCATAGGGCCTCTCGTCCGCTCCGCCCGGGACTGCCCGGGTCTTGGCTGAGGGCTGCTTGCCGCACGCATGGGACGTCGAGGCGGACCTTGTCGGAAAGCGCGATCTCGCCGACCCGCGAACAGGTCGCACCCACGTCGCCTCCGTTGCGGAGTTCGTACGGCTCCCAAGGGTCAAGTACAAGGGAGGCCGACGTGTACCACGGCGCGTCGGCTGTCCCGTCCCCCTGGGGGTCGTGGATAGGCAACATGTTGGTGAGCGCGTCGAGGTCCATCCCGGCCGCGGTCTGCGCGAGACCGGCCGTCCCTCCGAGGTCGTGCTGGACGCCGCGGCGACCGGGGACCGGGGCCCGGCCGGATGCCCCTTCCGGGTTCCCGGGCTCCGTCCGGGCCGGACCGCACTCGCCGGTGGAGGCGTCCCCGAACAGGGACGGATCTGGGTCGAGCGTCGGCATCCACAGGATGAGCGGCCCTTCGTAACCGGTCGTGTCGTAGCAGGGCTTGGCGCCCCAGTACGAGACGCCGGCGCCTTCGTCGGCGACCCACAGGTGGGCCGCGTTCGCTTCGGAGCCAAGACCTGCGAGGAGTCCACCATGATGATGCAGCGCGTTGTTCGGAAGGCCGCTCTGCCGATAGTGGGCGGAGGCCTGCATCGGTACGCCGGCCGTGAGCGTGAGGATTGACACGAGGATTGCAATGCCTTTTCCCACGCTTCGCATGCGAACGCCCACCATGCTCGCTCCCCGACCCAAGGGTCCGTCCCTCCACAAGAATGCTTTCGGAACGATGGGAAAACGTCAGCGCGAACGGCCCGCGTCCCGGTCGACGACCCATCGCACCGGACACCCCGCGCACCCCTCGCCCGCGATTGCCTTCTCGATGCAGGGGCGGCGCTTCGCGAACATCCGCCACTCGCCGATGCCCGGAGCGGCCGCGACCGCGTCCGCGTACGTCGCCCGCACGATCCAGTACCGCGCGCCGGCGCCGGTGAACCCCAACGCCTCGAGGTCGCGGACCGTGACGCGGCCGCGCGTCGCGAGGAGTCCCATCGCGCGGCGGTCGCGGTCGTCCGCCATCGCCCGGCCCAGTTCCTTGAGGGGCGGACAATGGCCCGAACCGTTCTTCCAGTGGCGAAGGACGCGCCCTTCGCGCCGGACCACGACGAGTCCTTGGCCCGCAAGCTCGCGAAGGTGATACGTCGCGGACGAATGATGGAGGCGGAACGCCCGCGCGATCACGGAGATCGATTGGCCCGGGTTTCGTTCAAGATGCGAGAGCAGGTTCGCGCGAAGGAGTTCGATGGGCATTCGTTCGGAGACCACGGCCACGAGGTTTCCCCCGCCGCGTCCGTGGCCCGCCCACCATTTAGGATTTT
>JBQTJL010000300.1:0-3071 GCA_052387135.1 Methanobacteriota archaeon
CAAAGAAGTTCCGCTGCGTGCCCCTTCCGTCACTGGGGCCTCGTGACTTCGCGTCGCGGACCGGGTACACGGGCGAGGACGGATTCGAGCTCTTCCTGCCGAACGCCGAGGGCGTACGACTCTTCCCGAAGATCCTCGAGGCCGGACGCGAGGACGGCGCGGCGCCCTGCGGGCTCGGCGCGCGGGACACGCTCCGGCTCGAGATGGGCTACTGCCTTGCGGGCCACGAGTTCGAAGGCGGCCGCACGCCGCTCGAGGCGGGCCTCGACCGGCTCGTCGACTGGGACCACGAGTTCTCCGGTCGGAAGGCGCTCGAGGCGCAACGCGCCGCCGGCGACCACGACCGGCTCGTCGGCGTCCGGCTCGACGTCCGCGGCATCCCCCGCCAGGGCGACCCCGTGGAGGTCTCCGGGCGGCGCGTCGGCACCGTCACCTCCGGAACCCTTTCGCCGACGCTGCGCGAGGGCATCGCGCTCGCATACGTGCGTCCCCCGCACGCGGACGTGGACGCCGCCGTCTCGATCCTGATCCGCGGCCGGCCGCAACCGGCCCGCGTCGTCTCCCTTCCGTTCGTGAGGTCGTCATCGTGAAGAAGTTCGATTTTCCGACCGGACTCAAGTACACCGAAGAGCACGAATGGACCAAGGCCGAGGGCGGGAACGCCCGGATCGGGATCACCGACTATGCGCAGGACGCGCTCACCGACGTCGTCTTCGTCGAGCTTCCGGGGAAGGGCAAGAAGGTGAAGAAAGGCGACGTGCTCGGCGTCGTCGAGAGCGTGAAATCCGTAAGTGACATCTACTCGCCCGTCGCGGGCGAGGTCGTCGAGACGAACACCGCCCTGAACGACCACCCCGAGCTCGTGAACTCGGACCCCTACGGGAAGGGCTGGTACTGCGTGATCCGGCTCGCGGACGCGGCCGAGCTCGACGGCCTCCTGTCGCCCGACGCGTACCGGGCCTTGGTCGAGTCGAAGTGACCCTCATGCACTACACGCCCTCCGATTCCGCGCGAAAGGAGATGCTCGCCTACCTCGGGCACGCCTCGACGGACGACCTGTTCCGCGACGTGCCGGCCGAGGTCCGGGCCCGGCTCGACCTTCCGCCCGGAAAGTCCGAGATGGAGGTCCGGCGAGAGATCCGCGGGATCCTCGGCAAGAACCGACCCTTCGAATCCTACCCCCACTTCCTCGGCGGCGGGTTCTACCACCACCACATCCCGGCGGAAGTGAAATCGATCTCGTTCCGGACCGAGTTCCTCACCTCGTACACACCCTACCAGCCCGAGGTCTCGCAAGGCCTTCTCCAGGGGATGTTCGAGTACCAGACGATGGTGTGCCGGCTCACCGAGATGGAGGTCGCAAACGCGACGATGTACGACGGCGCGACCGCGCTCGCGGAGGCGGCCCTCATGTGCGTCCGGGCGACCGGCCGGAAGAAGCTCCTCGTCCCCGAGGCCCTGCATGCGGACAAGCGTTCGACGCTCGCAAACTACGGTCGCGGCGCCGGGCTCCGGATCGAGACCGTCCCGTTCTCGGAGGAAACCGGCGAGATGGACGTCGCCGCGCTCTCGGCGCGCCTTGACGCGGACACCGCCGGCGTCGTCCTCGAGAACCCGAACCTCTTCGGGGTCTACGAGACCGCGGCCGCCGAGATCGCGGACGCGGCGCACGCGAAGGGCGCATGGTCCGTCGTCTCGGTGAACCCGATCTCGTTGGGCCTCGTGCGCGGCCCCGGTGCCTACGGCGCCGACGTGGTCGTCGGCGAAGGCCAGCCGCTGGGCCAGAGCCCGAACCTCGGCGGGCCCGTCCTCGGGATCTTTGCGACGCGGATGGAGCACGTCCGGAAGATGCCGGGCCGCGTCGTCGGCGAGACCCGGGACGCGAAAGGGGACCGGGCCTATTGCCTCACGCTGTCGACGCGCGAGCAGCACATCCGGCGAGAACGCGCCACGTCGAACATCTGCACGAACGAGGCCCAGAACGCGATCCAGGCGGCGATCTACCTTGCGACACTCGGTGAGACCGGCTTCCGGCGCCTCTCCGAGCTCAACGCCTCGCGCGCAAGGCGCGCCGCGGCCCGCCTCGCGCGCTCGCCGTTCCGTCTGCGGTTCCCGAGGTCCCACTTCTTCAACGAGTTCACCCTGCAGGGCCCGCGGCCGGCCGACTACGTGAACCAGATCCTTGCCGGCCGGGGACTCTACGGCGGGATCGATCTTGCCCCGCACGTCCCGGCGATGGCCGACTCGATGGTGCTCGCGGTCACCGAAGCGCACGACGACGCCGCGATCGACCGGCTCGCCGCCGGCCTGGGGGCGGTCGCATGAGGCCCGAACCGTCCCTCTTCGAGATGGGCCGCGGCTCCGGTCCCGGATACCGCTGGCCGGACGAGCCGGTCGAGCCCGACCTCGTGCCGCCGGTCTTCGCCCGCGAGAAGACCGGGCTCCCCACCCTCACGAGGGGCCAGGTCGTGCGGCACTTCACGCGGCTCTCCCGGATGAACCTCTCGGTCGACACGGGGACGTACCCCTTGGGCTCGTGCACGATGAAGTACAACCCGAAGCTCATGGACGAGATCGCGTCCGCCCCCGAGGCGACGGACCTCCATCCGGCGCTCCCCGAGGAGGCGATCCAGGGAAGCCTCGAGATCCTCTACCGCCTCCAGGAGGCGCTCGGCCGGATCACCGGGATGCCCGGCGTCTCGCTGCAGCCGGCGGCCGGCGCCCACGGCGAGTTCACGGGGATCCTCGTCGCGCGCGCATTCCATGAATCCCGCCGCGAGCGCCGGACCGAGGTCATCGTGCCGGACTCCGCGCACGGGACGAACCCGGCGTCCGCCGCGATGGCAGGCTTCGATGTCGTCGAGATCCCGACCGCGAAGGACGGGCGCGTCGACCTTCCCGCGCTCGAGGCGGCCCTCTCCGAGAGGACCGCCGCGTTCATGATCACGAACCCTTCGACGCTGGGGCTCTTCGAGACCCAGATCGCGAAGATCCAGAAGCGGGTCCACGAGAAGGGGGCCCTCCTGTACTACGACGGCGCGAACCTGAATGCGATCCTCGGGATCACGAAC
>JBQTJL010000301.1:0-2073 GCA_052387135.1 Methanobacteriota archaeon
GTGGAGCAGTGGATCGCCGGCCATCGCGCCGCCTAGGGCCTGGAGTTCGGCGGCGCGAGCCACACGGTCTTCCTCTTGGACTCGTACACGAAGGGTTACCTCCCCCGGGAGTCGTACCACCAGTACACGGTCGGTCCCGACCCGGGTCCCGTGCGGGACCGCCAGACCGACAACTTGCGCGCCTGGGGCGGCTCCTACGACTTCGTGTTACTCGACGTGGGCGCGGCGCCCAACTCGCACGACGATAACCCCTGGGAAGACTACGTGCGCGACGAGGACCGCGGACTCACAGACGTCCCGGACTGGCCCATCTGGGCGTACGCGGACGACATGGGCACGTTCTACGAGAACCTCGGCCGCCACATCGTGGACGCGGTCGGCATCGTGTGGGCGAACGACCCCATCTACCCCTTCGAGTACGCGGAGAAGTACGTGCTGCCAACCTACGTCATCATCGACAGCACGGCGCTCGCGAACCCGGGGAACCCCCTGTACGGCCTCGAGGCCTTGGACTTCAAGGCCCACACGCAGGAGGCGGCCATCACGCAAGTCATGCGCGACCTCGTCCCGTGGGCCGAGGTGGAGCAGACCTTCACGTACCTCTTCCTGCCGGACGACGACCCTGGGCTCGCGGCCGCCGTGCAGGACGCCAAGGAGCGGTACGACCGCGACTACGTCGACTTGGGAGTGCTCAAGAAGTACTTCCGCGAGAACTGGGAAGCCTACGTGCCAACGACCCCGGGCGCGCGCATCTACCCCACGTTCGCCTTCCACTTCGCCGCGCCCTCGCTCACCCAGTACGCCATCTCGATGTCCGACGAATGGGGAGACTCGTGGGGCGTCTTCTTCAACCAGGCGGAGAAGCTGAGCCCCTGCATGCCCGGGCCGGTGTGCTCGCACCCCGCCTACGACGAGGAGACGTGGTGGGAGCGCTGGAACGTCATCTTCGTGCACGAGCTGGGCCACAGCTTCGGCCTCTGGCACACGCACGACTCCGGCACGCTCCGCGCGGACGGCTCCTCGGATCTCCACACCAACTGGCTGTGGGACTCCACCGCCAGCTCGATGACCTACCGCCACAGCGTGTTCGGGTTCAGCGCGGGCGAGAAGCAGCGGGTGCTGCGCCATCACGCCGTTGCGTTCGCCCTCGATGTGCTTGCCTTGGGCGAGCAGGCCCCCGCAGACGCGCGCGACGCCGCGGAGCGCGCCCTCGCGCTCGTCCGCGCGGGCGAGGACCGGGCTGCCCTCGAGGCGGGCCGCGAGGCGAAGCGCGCGGCGGGCCAGGCGCTCCAGCCGCACGCGCTCGACCTCGTCGCGGGCGAGCCGCTGACGGTCTTGGTCGAGTTCGCGGTGGGCACCGATCCCG
The DNA here is from genome assembly GCA_052387135.1 of Methanobacteriota archaeon. Taxonomy (GTDB): domain Archaea; phylum Thermoplasmatota; class SW-10-69-26; order JACQPN01; family JBQTJL01; genus JBQTJL01. The sequence continues at coordinate 1,367 of JBQTJL010000301.1, forward strand.
TGGGCCGGCCGCCTCGCGTGCTGCCCAGGCCATCTGGGTTTCCGTACCCGCTCTTCGACGCGGGCGTCTCGTGGAAGCAGGTCCCGATCGACGTGCCGCGGGACGCCACGGCGGTGAAGCTCGAGTTCCGCGAGCGCCCCGCGCCATCGCACGCCTTGTGGGCTTCGTATCTCGAGGTCTACGATGCCGCTGGGCAATGGGTGACGGGCGCGTACGACAACGCCTACGGCGCGGTCGTGCTGCGGAACATGGCCCGGTGCGCCGCCGGCTGCACGGTCTGGATGGAGGGCGAAAGCGGCGCCGGGATGACGTATGACGTGACGGTCACGCCGCTGTACGGGGAGGCGTGAATGCGGGCCCTCCTCGCCCTCGCGCTCGCCGCGCCGGTGCTCGCCGGTTGCATCACAGGCGAGCCGGAGCGGGGGATGATCTCCCCGACGGCGGCAGGCGCGGCCTGCACCAGCCCGTGCCCCACCATCGTCGACAGCGCCCCCTACCGCGCGTGGGGGCCGTTCCTGGCCGTCAACCCGGTCGATCCCGGCCATGTCGTCAACGTGCACACCGCAATTCTCGACGGCCCCCAGCCCGCGACGCGTGCCCGCGTGTCCGTGACGCGGGATGGCGGAGCCACGTGGGCCACCGATTGGGGCCCGGGAGCCGGCGCGGCGCCCGGCCATCCCCTCGCCCCGTACGGACGGACGGGGATC
>JBQTJL010000302.1:0-2525 GCA_052387135.1 Methanobacteriota archaeon
TGCGGCTCACCTTCATCCTCGCGGGCGTCACGCTCGTATCCGCGTTCGAGTGGGTGATCTACGTCTTCGGGGCGTTCCTCGTCTTCACCGGCGTGAAGATGGCGTTCCAGCGCGAGCCCGAGGTGCACCCGGAAGGGAACCCGATCCTCAATTTCCTTCGCCGGTTCATCCCGGTCACGAAGCAGTACCACGGCGGCCGCTTCTTCGTGAAGATCGACGGCAAGCGCGTCGCGACACCGCTCTTCGTCGTCGTCGTCGCGCTGGAGACCACCGACCTTGCCTTCGCGGTCGACTCGATCCCCGCGGTCCTTGCGATCTCGCGCGACCCGTTCATCGTCTACACGTCGAACGTCTTTGCGATCCTCGGCCTGCGGTCGCTCTACTTTGCGCTCGCGGGCCTCATGCGGGTGTTCGCGCACCTCCACTACGGGCTCGCCGCGATCCTCGTCTTCGTCGGCGCGAAGATGCTCGCGGAAGGGTTCTACCACATCCCGATCGGGATCGCGCTGGGCGTCGTCCTTGGGATCCTCGCGCTCTCGATCGTCGCGTCGCTCCTCTGGCCGAGCCGCGCGGCCGCCGAGGCGATCGAGGCCGCAAAGGAAGCGGGCCAGTCCGCGTCGGCCAAAGAGGGCGGTTGAACCCTCGCCCCGCAGGGCTGAACATGTTCGAGTGCAGTTTGTCGCACACCCATACCGACAAGAACACACCCATACCGACAAGAATAAGAGTAGACCTCACTAAAGGGTACGGCGTCGCTTATAGCGACCTCCTGGTGACCAAGGTGCCGAAGAAAGAGGAGCCTTCCGAGCCCGACGCCCGCGAGCGCTTGCTTGCGGCCGAGGACGAGATCCGGCGCCGCGACCGTCAGTACGCGACGATGACGGCCGAGAACGAGGAGCTCGCCGCCCGGGTCAAGGCGTACGAAGACAAGTTCAACCAGCTCCGCGAACCGCCCCTCCTCTCGGGCTACGTGCTGCGCCTCTCCGGCGCCGACCTTGCCCAAGGCGAGGTCGTGGTCGTCTCCGGCTCCCAGGTCCTCAAAGTCGCCTTGGGCCAGGTGAAGCGCGACGCGCTCCGCCAAGGCCAGTACGTCTGGCTCCACCCCAAGACCTACGCGGTCGTCGCATACTCGAAACACTACGAGGAAGGCATCGTCGGCAAGGTCGTCGACGTGATGGCGAACCGCATCGTCGTGACGCTCGGCGAAGGGTTCGAACGGAAGATCATCAACGTCGACCCCGAGGTCGTGGCGCTCGAGGAGATGAAGATCGGCTACGAGATCTCGCTCCTTCCGCCCACCCATGAGATCCTCGAGGTGCGGCCCTCGACCGAGATCCGCGACCTGTTCCTCGGCGAATCCCCGAACGTCCGCTACGACCAGATCGGCGGCCTGGAGGAGGTGCTCGAGCGCATCCGGGACGTGATCGAGCTTCCGTACCGCGAGCCCGAGCTCTTCGCGAAGATCCACTTGAAGGCGCCCCGCGGGGTCCTCCTCTACGGCCCGCCCGGCTGCGGCAAGACCTTGATCGGCAAGGCGGTCGCGACCGAGAACAAGATGACGTTCTTCAACATCAGCGTCGCCGACATCCTCTCGAAATGGGTCGGCGAGTCCGAGAACATGATCAAGGCCGTCTTCCGGAAGGCGCGCGAGAACGCGCCGTCCGTCATCTTCTTCGACGAGTTCGACGCCCTCGGGACGACCCGCGGCCAGCAGGACACCTCGGGTGTGAACAAGAACATCATCGCCCAGATCCTCTCCGAGATGGACGGGATCAAGGCCCTGCACGACGTCTACGTGCTCGCCGCGACGAACCGGCCCGACATGGTCGATCCCGCGTTGCTCCGGCCCGGCCGCTTCGACGAGGTGATCGAGATCCCGCGCCCGAACCGCGAGGGCGCGAAGCGCATCGTCGAGATTTATCTTACGGACGACCTCCCGATCCAGCGCGAGCTCGTCGACCGGCACGGCGGAAAGCCCGCGGCGCTCCAGGCGATGCGCGAGGCGGTCCTGGACGAGATCTTCGGCGAGTCGAAGTGGATCGAGTTCAAGCTCGACCCCGAGGCGAAGGAGTCCTTGAAGACGATCAAGCGGAAGGACATCATCTCGGGGGCGCTCGTCGAGTCGATCATCACGACCGCGAAGAAGAACTACGTAAAGAGGATGCTCGCGCTTCCGAAGCTGTCGAAGGAGCGCGAAGAGGAAGGGCTCGCGATCGAAGACCTCTTGAAAGCCGTCGAGGAAGAGTCGAAGGAGCACGCGCTCGTCGAACACTCGGTCTACCAGCGCCGCCAGCGCGAGCGCGCCCGGTTCCGGGAAGAGGGGGCCGAGGTCGCGTGACGACGCGGTCTCGCGGCCCGATCCACGGGCGCAAACGACGGGTTCGACAACTATAACCAACCCCTCTATGAATCCTCCGTCATCCGGCCCTCCAGCGGGCCCGTGCTTTCCGGGGGTCGTGATGGTTTAGGAGACCACGGGCGTTCGTGATGTCGCCAGCGGCAATCAGGCCGGAGATCGTCCGGTG
>JBQTJL010000303.1:0-10143 GCA_052387135.1 Methanobacteriota archaeon
GTCCTCAAGACCCGGACACGCTACCATCACGAAAGGCCCCTCCCGTTGGCTCGGAAGCGGGCAGACCTAGCCCGTCTCGCCGCCACGCCACCGGAACCTATTTGCGTTTCATAGGAGCGAGGACCCCACGATCCGCCAAGGCTCCAAAACGCCGGAGATGAATAATATGGAAGCAGGCGTTTTGGAGAAGCGTGTGGGTCGGCGTCGATGATACGGACAGCCGCAGCGGCATGTGCACGACCTACCTTGCGGGTCGGATCCTCGACGCGGTCCCGGAGTGCCCGCCGGTCGAGCTGCCGCGCCTCGTGCGCCTCAATCCGAACATCCCGTGGAAGACGCGCGGCAACGGCGCGATCGCGCTCCACCTTTCCGACGACCTTCCGGCCGAGATCGTGCTGGAGCGCGTGCGCCGCGTGGTCCTCGCCCACGCGCCGCTTTCGGACCCCGACACGAACCCCGGCGTGGTTGTCCTCGCCGAGCAGCCGGATCCCGGATTCTACTGGCGATGCGTGCGGGAAGTGGTCGACCTCGAGGACGCCGTCCGATTGACGCGCGCTTCGCGCGGAATCTGGTGGGGCGAGAACGGCGGCCGCGGGCTCATCGGGGCGCTCGGGGCCGTCTCGTGGCGCCCGCGGGATTCGACGGTCGAGCTCCTCGCGTACCGCGACGCGTCGCGGTGGGGGAGCCGCCGTGCAGTGGACCGCGCTTCGGTGCGCGCGATGGCGCTCGCCTACCCCTCGACGTTCGACTCGTACGACTTTGCGAACGAGTACGCCGTGATGGTGCCGACGTCGCCGTGCCCCGTCCTCTACGGGATCCGCGGCGACCGCCTCGACGACCTCCTCCCCGCCCATGCGAGCGTGCGCGGCGAGCCGGCCGCGACGTTCACGGTCTTCCGCACGAACCAAGGCACCGACGACCACCTCGTCGACCGCACTGTCGCCGGGATCCGCCGCTACGAATCCGTCCGCTTCCCGGTCCGGGTCGCGGGCGCCGCGCGACGCGGGCCGGGCGGGCACGCATTCCTTCCCGTCGAGGACGACACCGGTCGCGCGACACTCGCCGTGTTCGAGCCCGCGAAGGCGTTCCGCGACGTGCTCTCCGCGCTTCGGCCCGGCGACCGGGTCGTCGCCTGCGGCGGGGTGACGCGCGCGGGCCCGCCGTTCGTCGTGAACGTCGAGAAGCTGTCCATCGCCGACCTCGTCACGGCCCGCGCCAAGGTCGCGAACCCGCGCTGCGCCCCGTGCGGACGCGCGATGAAATCGGCCGGGCGCGGCGCCGGGTTCCGCTGCCGTTCCTGCGGCGCCCGCGCGGGCGCCTCCGAGGCCGCCGTCCTCGAATTTTCGCGCGCGGTCCGATCGGGTTGGCACGAGGCCCCCTCCTGCGCACGGCGCCACCTCGCGAAGCCGATCGCGAGGGGCCTCCAAGGACCTTTGAACGAAGGAGGACCTTTCCTGCCAAACGCTTTTAAGGAGCCGCCGGCATCTTCCGCCAACGCATGCTGAAGACGCCGCTCGTCCTCGTGAACTACAAGACCTACCCGCAGGGCTCGGGCCCGGCGGCCGTCTCGTTCACGAAGAAGCTCTCGCGCGCCGCGGGCCGAAAGCGGAACCACGTCGCGGTCGCGCCGCCGATGCTCGACGTCGCCGCGGTCGCGAGGGCCGATGCCTTCTCCGTCTTCGCGCAGCACGTCGACGCGGCGCCGCCCGGCCCCACGACCGGGCATGCGACCTGCGAAGCGGTACTCGCCGCAGGCGCCGTCGGAAGCCTGCTGAACCACGCGGAGCGACAGATCCCCACGAAGCGCGTCGAGGAGACCGTGGTCCGGATGCGCGCGCTCGGGCTATCGAGCGTCGTCTGCAGCCGCGACGTCGCGTCGACCCGCGAGCTCGCCCTCTACGCCCCCAATTTTCTTGCGATCGAGCCGCCCGAGCTCATCGGAGGCAAGATATCCGTCACGACAGCGGACCCGGCCGTCGTCGCGGACGGGGTGAAGGCGGTCGTCCGGGTCTCGCCCGCGACGAAGACGCTCTGTGGCGCCGGCGTGAAGACGGGCGAGGACGTCGCGCGCGCGATCGAGCTCGGCGCGGAGGGCGTGCTCGTCGCGTCCGGAGTCGTCCTTGCGCAAGATCCCGGAGAGGCATTGAAGGGGCTCCTTGAAGGCCTGTCGTGACGGAATCGAGACGACGCGCTCGTTCTAGGCTCGAATCCTAGGGGTTCTTCGTCGTGGTTCGCGTGTGGGTGCTGTTTCCGCCCGCGGAACGGCGCGTGGTGGCGTCTGACCCGTCCGCGTTCGTGTCCGTGTTCGTACGCGTCTTCCTTCCGCCCCCGGCCGTTCGCCTCGCGGCGTCTGGGCCTCGCTGGCGGCGCCGTCCTCGCCTCGGTCGGAGCCGCTTCTTTGTGAAGCTCCTGGAAGCGTCTCCTCCCTCGGCTCATCCTCCTTGCCATCGACCCGCAGCCGCCGCGGACCCCGGCGCGGGGGCGGAAAGAAAACCCACACGACCAGCACAAGGGTGAACCAGCGAGGACCAACGTGACGACGACGCCGGCATCGGCCCGCTGACGTGGCAGACGGCGGCCCGGCGGCGGAGGGACCCACTTCCGGCGCCGCCTGAAAAACTGGCAGCCATAACTTTATTCGGACTCCGGCGCCTGTATGAAGCGTGGAAGAAGCTGGAAGGCCTCGTGTCGTTCTGCAAGTCGCCTTGGATGAAATGAATTTACACCGAGCAGTCGAGATCGGCCGCGAGGCGGTCGCGGGCGGCGTCGACTGGGTCGAGGCCGGGACCCCGCTCGTGAAATCCGAAGGCATGAACGCGATCCGGGAGTTGAAGCGCGCGTTCCCCGACCGGACCATCGTCGCGGACCTGAAGACGATGGACACGGGCTCGCTCGAGACCGAGATGGCCTGCAAGGCGGGCGCGAGCGTCGTGGGGATCCTCGGCGTCTCCGACGACGGCACGATCCGGGAGGCGGCGCAGGCGGCGCGGCGGTACGGCGCGAAGGTCTACGTCGACCTGATCGGCGCAGAGAACCCGGCCCAGCGTGCAAAGCAGGCGGAGGCGCTCGGCGCCGACTACGTTTCCATCCACGTCGGGGTCGACGCGCAGATGAAGGGAAGATCCCCTGTAGAACTGGTGCGGGCCGTCGCTTCCGCGACGGCGCTGCCCGTGGCGGGCGCCGGGGGCCTCACGTCGGCGACGGTCGCGGACGGCGTGAAGGCCGGCGCGGCGATCGTCATCGTGGGCGGCGCGATCACGAAGGCGAAGGACGTGACGTCCGCAGCGCGGCGGATCCGCACGGCGCTGGACGAATTGAAGGTCATCGAGTCGCCCGGCTTCAAGAAGTTCGATGAGGCGAGGATCCGAGAAGCGTTCAACGTAGCGTCGACGCCGAACATCTCGGACGCGATGCACCACGGCGGCGCGATGCACGGGCTTTCGCCGCTCGACCGCGGCTACAAGATGATCGGGCCCGCGCTCACGGTGAGGACGATGGACGGCGACTGGGCCAAACCGGTCGAAGCGATCGACCAAGCCGCCGCCGGCGACGTGCTCGTGATCGACGCCGGTTCCGGCACGACCGCCGTCTGGGGCGAGCTTGCGACGCACTCGTGCGTAGAGAAGAAGCTCGCGGGCGTCGTCATCGACGGCGCCATCCGGGACGTGGACGAGATCCGGCGCCTCAAGTTCCCCGCCTATGCGCGGAATGTCGTCCCGAACGCGGGCGACCCCAAGGGGTTCGGCGAGATCGGGATCGAGGTCGTCGTCGGCGGCCAGAAGGTCCGGACCGGCGACTGGATCGTCGGCGACGAGTCCGGCCTCGTCGTCGTCCCGCGCGAGGTCGTGGTCGAGATGGCGAACCGCGGGCTCGACGTAAAGGAGCGCGAGGACCGGATCCGGGAAGAGATCGACCGCGGCTCTACGCTCTCGAAAGTCCTCCGCCTCAAGTTGTGGGAGAAGGTCATCGGGTGACCCGTCATGGAAGCGCCAACGGCGCGAGGACCGCACGGAGCCCGCGTTCCTCAAGATCCAGATGTCGCGACGCCGCGGCGAGGTGCTCGCTGCGCACGGCATCGTCCACAAGTCTCGCCGCCCGGTCGGGAAGTACAGCGTGCAGGACGCGGCGGATTTCTCGTTCGCGTACCCCGCCGAATTGGATGAGCGCGTAGAGGTCGCACATGTCCTTGACCGCCTTGTCGTCCTTGGTCCGGCGCGAAAGGCCGCTGAGCTTCGTGGCGACAAGGACGGACGCGCTGGGCAGGTAGACGTTTTCGAACCCAGAAACGATCGTCCGATGGGCCGCATCACGGAATACCAACGCGGCGAGCGGCTCATCCGTGGGTTCGTAGCCGAGGATCTCCTTGGCGCCGGGATGCATGTTCGTCACGAGGGGATCGAGGTACAGCGTGTCGTAATCTATTGTTGCGAACTTAGGAGGGCCCGGTTCTCGGTCGAGGGCACGCCCGTCCGAATCGATGATGATGCCGAACCGGTTGTTCGCGAGCGGCCGGAAGCCGGCGTCCCGGATTCGCCGGGGAGCCTGTCCGGCTGCGCTCGCCCGGAATTCGTCAATGGACCACGAAGGGTCCACCTGATAGACGACGTCGATGTCCCGGCTTCCGAAATACTCGGTTCCGTGCTGGCGCGTCCAAGCGTCGAGGACGCGAAGCCGCACCGCGTGCCCCCCGACCAGCGCGACCGGGTGCGGTACATCCGCGAGCACGGCGTGGAGCCGCCGGGCGCTTTCCCGCGTGAGGAAGTCAGCGTAGACGGGCTCGGGCATGGGGGTACGCCTTTGCGATGAGCATATCCGCGGCTTCGCGGCAACTCCCGCCCTCCGTCATGAGGTCGAGGACGACCTGGGGGAACGGTGCATAGTCTGTCGTTGCCGCGCCGGAGCCGATGCCTACCGTTTCCTCCAGAAGCCAATCGTCTCCCCAGAGGAGCCGGAGGTTGGCACCGCCAATCTTGGCGTCGTGTTCTTCGACAAGGTGACGTCGCGCCTCGTCGGCATCGGAGCGGCGAACGTACGCGTCCATGCGGCGAGGGAAGAGGTGGCCTTGGTAGACGTTCTCGGCGTAGTACGTTGTGATCGCGGCCGGAATGCCCGCAGCGTGAACGAGATCGTGGATCGCGCGACGAGGCTCGGCGACCTGAAGGCCATGAACGGAAGGTCGCGTGCGGAGACCCTTCCACCGCTCGAAGATCGCGGTCGCGTCGAGAACCCGGAGTCCGTCGTGCGGCTCGATCCCGAGGAGGTGGGCCATCTGCAACGGTGCCAGCGTTGCGTAGACCCAATTGTGGGCCGCAGCGGCACGGATCGCGAGTTCAAAACGCGACGACACTGGCCGCTCGTACCGCGGAGGCCGGGGGACGTTGAGCGCCGTGGTCCCCATGAGAAAACGAAATATCCGGTCTCGGGTCGGGCTTGGTTTGGGCATGCCTGCAACTCGTGGCGCTTATTATGTTACAGACATGACTGGAAGTCTGACCATATAAATACTTTGGAGACATTTTCAGGAGGTCACGGAAAAGAGAACCATGCCTCGGCTCCGGGCATCGGGGTCCAAGCCGACCTTGATGATCGCCAGAGTTGGCCCCGCCTACGCCCGCCACGTCGTCCCGAACGCGGGCGACCCCAAAGGCTTCGTCGAGATCGGGATCTGGATTGGGATCGAGGTCGTCGTCGGCGGCCAGAAGGTCCGGACCGGCGATTGGGTCGTCGGGGACGAATCGGGCCTCGTCGAGGGCCGCCGCGCAGCCGTCGTCGAGATGGCGCCGGGGGCTCGACGTGAAGGAGCGCGAAGACCGATACTCGTGCCGTGATGCGCGACAAACGGGTGGCTCTGGGATAATGGTTATCCCCCTGGATAATGGTTATCCCCCCGCAACGTTCATATGGGCGAATCGCCCTAGAATCCCCATGAAAAACGCCCGCGCAAGATCGCCGCGATCCCCCGCGATTCCCCTTGCGCTGTTCCGGCATCGAGCGAGGGTGATGCTCGGCTTCGGGGAGGTGATTGCGTTCTGGCTGACGCGGGACCCGCACGGTGCCGGCCTGTCGCAAAGGGAGGCGGCCGTCGCCATGGGTCTTCAGGACCGAAAGGAGGCGTCGTTGCTCGCGCGACGGGCGCGGCAGAAACTTGGGCGGCGCAAGAGCCTGGAAGACCTTGTCCCAAGGGGCAGCTTTCTCTCGAAACGAGGCGGATTCGGGATCGCAGGGCGTTCCTCATCCCGTTTCGGGCGGAGGTGAAACGCCATGGCAAAAGCGAAACGCAAGGGCGGCTGGCCGAGCAAGAACCCAGGCAAGCCTTCCGGGCCCGGTCGCGACAACAAGTGACCGCGGCGCGAACCGTTCCGAGGGGCATGAATTCCCGGCGTAGGGGCAGACGCCGGGGAATGCCACGAACGTCCCGATGGCGGTCTGCCAAGAGCCGCCGAAAGCGGCTCCCTTTGGGCGAGCGAATGCGAGGCCGGCCTCGCGGGCGAGGGTCCGTCGCCTTCGGAGAACCTTCGACCGGCGGGTGAAAGACGCATGCGGTGAGCCCGCGACCGCTTCCGGCCGTTGAAGGAAGGATTGAAGAGGGCGTAGGGCTCCTGCGGAGGTGTGGAAGAGTCCTGCCCCACACCCTCCGGACCGCGCTCCTTCGCCCCCGTCCTCGCCGTCCTCCTCTGCGTCCATTGCACGGCGACCTTCCTCCTCGGCGCGGTCGCGCTCTTCGGCCTCGCGTCGCTTCCCCTCCTCTTCGGGGTCCGGGCGGACTACATCGCGCTCCCGGTCCTCATCGTCGGACTTTTCGGCTGGTGGATCTGGTGGGGATACCGACGGTCGGAGGCGCCTTCGTGATCCGAAGCCTGCTCCAACGCTTCCTTGGCAAGCCGCAAGCGGCAAGCAGCAAGCCGCTGTCGGTCTCCGAACGGGCAAGGCTCGACCACCGCCGCCGCCAACTCGAACGCGAGATCCGGCGCCTCGAGAAGGCGAACGCGCACATCGGCTGCTCGTCCTGCGCCAACGTTCCGCCGCCGAAGGCGGGCATAGAGATCGAGCGCCGAATCGATCGCTTGCGCAAGGAACATCGTGACATCCAGGCCGGTCTCCGACGCGCGGGCCTCCGGACGTAGCGGGGAGCGTCGTCGTCGTTCCCGCCGCCGGGCGAGGCGGATGCGAGCGGATGCGGGCCGAGGCCAAGGAGGAGGTGCCGAGGGAGGAGCCGCTTCCAGGAATCGTCCAAAGAAGCGGCGACGACCGAGGCGACGACGACGAAGGCGTCGGCACGCAGACGCGGCAGCCGCCCGTCCGGGGGCGGAAAGGACGGACGTACGGGAACGACCGGCAACCGCCGCCCGCCTACAGGCCCAACTTCGCCTTCGCGAACCCCACGACCTTGTCGACGTCGATCGGCTTCGTGAACACGTCCGCGACCCCGACGCGTTTCATCGCGGGGCTCGCGATCGCTTCGCGGGGGAACGCCGTCACGATCGCCCGGGGAATCCCGCGCGCGACGTGGTCGGCCTTCACCAAGAACTCGAGCCCGCTCATCCCCGGCATCTTGTAGTCGGTGAGGATGAGATGCACCTTCTCGCGACGGAGCACTTCGAGCGCCTCCGCCCCCGAGCGCGAGGTCTCGACCTTCACGCCGGGGAGCGACATCTCGATGAGCTGCTTCAACGACTGGAGGATGTCCGGCTCGTCGTCGACCAACAGCACGACCCTTCCCGCGCCGCCCGAATCGTCCATTCCGACCCGACCCGCTATGACCGGAACAGGCCTTAATCCTACACCTTCGCGAGCTCGCCGTCGTCCCATTTCAGTGAAAGACGCTTCCGGCGCTTCGTGAGCTCGGGCTGCAGGAGAAGCGCTCCCACGAGAAGGGGCAGCCCGATCGTGACGTCGACGTAGGCCTGGACGTGTTTGGAGTTTTTTGCGATCTTGCCCCAGGACTGGGCTTCCTTGAACGTGCAGCCCGAGAGCGCCCCCCAGTGCGGCGCGTCCGTCGTGAGCTGGATCGCGTAGTTGTGGCCGCCCGCGTCGACGCCCATCACCTCGCTGATCACCTCGGTCTGCTGGATGTAGTTCTTCGAGACGCCGCCCGCGACGTATAGGACTCCGGTCTTCTTGGAGCGCATCTTCACCTGCGCGAGCTCGTAGGCGTCCCGGATCGGGTCGATCATCGGGTACGGCACGCCCTTCTTCTTCGCCTTCGCGTACTCGGCGACCATGCCGATGCCCAGCGAGGAGTCGTTCAGCGCCGGCGAGAAGACGGGCACGTTCTGGCGGGCGGCCTCGGCCACCCACGAGTCCGGGTCGTCGAACTGCCGCCCGAGGAACCCGTAGATCTCCCGCGTCGTGTACGTCTTCGTGGGATCGAGCTTCGCGATCACCTTGGCGAGGTACTCGTCGGTCTCCCGGAACTTCTCCTCGTCGACCAACGTGTCGTAAAGCCGGTCGAGGAAGAACTCCCGGAGAAGGAGGTCGTCCGCCTCGGGGCTCGAGCGCCAGAAGTCGTACCCGCGGGCGGCGTAGAGGTCCTGGTAGGGCTGGCTCCCCACCGTGACGATCACGTCGACGAGGTTGTACTTCACCATGTCGCGAAGCACGCGCCGGAGCCCACCCGCCATGAGCGAGCCGGCAAGCCCCATCACGATCGTGGGCCGCTCCGGGTCCGTGAGCATGTTCTCGTAGACGGTGAGGGCGGTCCCGAGGGAGCGGGCCTGGAACGACATCCCCTTGTAGTTGTCGAGGAGGTCCGCGACGGTCTTCACCTTCGTGAGGTCGACCTGGTTCACGGGCGTCTGGAGGAGGTCGGACCGCTTCACGCCGCGCACGCTCGTCTTCGCCAAGGCCGGCACCGCAAGCGGAATCTCCCCTCACCTATAAATGCGTACGCCGGGCGTCGCGCGCGAGCTTCCGCAGCTCGCGTTTGGAAAGATTGCGGCGACGCGAGAGCGCCAGAAGCGACGCATTCACCTCGCCCACCGAAAGCGCGGAACCTTCGACGAGCGGCACGCCGTCGACCACGAGGATCGGGAACCGGTGTCCCTCGGTCCGCAGCGCCTCGGCCTCGGACGGCCCCACGCGCCGGACCCGCATCACGGGCGCCGCCTGTCCCGGAGGGATCGACAGCGCGACTCCGTCGAGGGCCGCCTGGTGCAGGATCGCGGTCTGGCCTCGGCAGAGGTCGCAGACGGCGCCCCGGCAGGCGTGGTCTTCCCAGAATTCGACCTCGAGCGTCACGGAAGCGGGCTCTCGCGCATCCCCCAAATGAGCCTTCCGCGGGTCGCGGGGGGCCCGCGGCAAGGACGCCCGGTGGGTTCCCGGTAGGTAACGGGACACCGGCCCGGCGGGGCGGGAGGGGGGAGAACGGGACCTACCGCCCCCCGCGGGCTGGCAACCGACCGCGCTAGGCCGCCCGGGGTGTGGACAAGGGGACCACGCGTGAAAAGGCAGGATGTTCGCTCCCGGCGCTTCGTCCCTTGCCCCGAGACGGCCCCGCGCGGACCGTCGAGCGGCCGGAAGCCGCTTGGACGGGCGTCGTAGTTTGCGGGGAAATACATTTCGTCCACGCAATCAACGATCGTCGAGAGGTGCGGTGATCGCCTAACTTAGCAAAGTCAATTCCCACGACGGGGCGGCGCCGGTCGTGTACACCGTGTAGTAGTAGTACACGATGTAGAGGCCGGCCACGAGAAGAAGGACGCCGGTCGCGGGCCGGACGTACGGCCGCACCCGAAGGACGGCCTCGGTGCCGACCCCGAGCGCGGCCGCGGCCGAGAGGGGCACGAGGAGCGACGCGACGCCCGCGGCGTAGGCGGCGAACGCGAGGCAGGCGTCGGCGGAGCCCTCGCCGGCGAGGGCGGCGCTCATCACGAGGACGAATATCGGGAAGTTGCACCCGAGGCTCACGATGCCGTACCCGACTCCGAAGAAGTAGGGTTCGAGGGGACTGCTCCCGGGCCTCCGGCCCGGCATGGGAACGGTGAACGAAAGGTCCTGGCCGAGGAGGACCAGCGTGCCGAGGACCACGAGCACGGCCCCGATCGCCATGAGGAGGAGCGCGAGGCGGTCGAGGGTCAGGAACTCGGCCGCGACCTCGGCGAGCGGGACTCCGAGAAGGAGGAAAACAGTCGCGATCCCGAGCGT